>JAHBXU010000001.1 GCA_019636315.1 Planctomycetaceae bacterium
AACGCATCAGGCGTAGGCCACCCAACCGCGGAAGGTGAACCCGGCGTAAAACAAGCTGACGTTCGAAAATCCGGCTTCACTCAGGATCGCTTCGTCCTGCTCGGGCGTGAGAATGGTTAATTGCGTGTCAATCGCCGCGCGGGCGTTCGCCGCCTTGTCGATCTCGATCCCAGAAGCGGCCAGGAAGGCAGCGTATCGAGACAGCCAGAGCGCGCGATCGCCCTCATCCTGTGGAATGCTGAAGTGGGCCACTACAAATGGCGCGCCGGGCTTGAGGCGGCGGCGGACTTCGGCAACCGTGCACCGCCGCTCTTGCAAAGCCACAAAGTGCAGAGTCAACAGACACGCCGCCGCATCGAACAGTCCTTCCGGTGCATCATCGATGTAGCCTTGCTGCAGACACGCGCGCGAGGCAAGCGGGCCCAAAGTCCGTTGCGCCAGTTGTAACATCTCGGCACTCGGATCGACGCCATGGAAGGTCCAGTCCGGATGGGTCTGTGCAAATGCCTTCAACTCCAGCCCACCCCCAGCTCCAAGAACCAACACTCCGGCATGTTCCCCGACACGCTCGGCAATCAGCAGGGTCGTCATGGCTTGCAAGGCGTTGTAGCCGGGCACGAATCGAGGCGGCCCTTCGACGTATCGGGCCACGGCCTGGGGATTGGAAAAGTGGTCCATGTGCTCATTCATGACGTGACCTCGAGTGGTTCCAGGCCGGACTGGCGCAAGGTGTCTGAGCGTCCGTGGAAGGCACGCGGCTTTACCGGCGCGACGTTCTCGGCCAGTGGGAGATGTGGTCCAGTGTCACGACTGCAGCGGTCAGTGCTTTGTGCGTCTGGATGCATGAACATGCTCCAACTTCTGATGGCCGCCACGGGCAACCAAGCGGTCATGAAGGTCGGCGCTCAGCATCGCCAGCGTCACGTCGCCAAGGCGCGACAGGAGCAGCTCCTCCACCTCGTGGAAGGCGGGGGTGAGGGCGGCATTCACGGCTTGTTCGACGAGGCAGCCGGGCGACTCCGTTCGGTTGCCGATCGCGAGCAGTGAGGGGCAGCTCAGCGCGGTGTAGATATCGCGCAATGTCATCCGTGCCAGGTCGCGAGCCAGCGTCCATCCGCCGCCATGCCCCTTTTCAGATCGCACATAGCCTTGGTCCCGGAGGCCAGCCATGATCCGTCGGATCACGACGGGGTTGGTGTCCATCAGCTTTGCCAACCTCTCGGACGTCATGGGACCATCCTGCTCGGCCATGTGCAGCAGGAGGTGGAGCATTCCTGATAATCGACTGCCACGCTTCATGTCACCTACTATGTTACATGATCACGTCACTGTCAAGAGGCGGACATCCACGCCTGGACCAGTGAAAAACAACGCCGTGTCGTCGTGGGTGGCTATGCGGGCCGAATCGGGAGTCAGTGGTCAGGCACATTCCTCATACCCTGTGTTGAACACCCGCGCTGCGCCATGACATTAACGTAAGACTCAACCGAATGTTCTCCTCGGGGCTGAGAGGTCTGTACGACTTCAAAGCCGAGCACGGCTCGATAGGACCTGACCGAAGTTGGCATGGCGAAGACCTGAAGCCATACAAGGCATGGGTAGAGTAACTCAGCCGAGCCTCAGTAAAGAAAATTACTGCTAGCCGCACCGCTGTTAGCGGAATTAGTTTCTGCTAGGATTTAGACAAGGACAGTCAAACAACGTAGAAACAGCCGTTTTTGCAATGCCTTATGCGCCCACACTTGTACGCAGGAATTACTTCCTCGGACAGCTACGGCGTGCGATCAAGTACGTATCTATTAGCCCTGCGCGTCGCAATTCCTCATATTCCTGGGAGCCCGGTTCAAAATTGAAATCGCCCCCCACGATCGCTCTCAGATAGGTTTCCTCAGCTTGAAGTCTCGACAATTCCTTTACCAGCACGCGAATCTCATCAAGCCGCCTATTTTGGCTCTCTTCCAAAGCGGCAACGAAGTCTTGCAAGTCCTCACGCCGTAGTGTCCCCTGTTCCACGGCTTCGGTCACTTTCTGAATAAAATAGGCAGTTCGTTCGATACCGGAGTGCCAGTGCAGGCTCACCGCGAGGAATTTGTTCCCGGAGGCAGGAGTTTCAATCTCCGCGATGAGCGCATACCGAAGCTCGCTCAACTGCAGGCCAAAGAAGCCCGTGCGGCACGTTGTAGGTCAAAACCCTGAACTGCTCCCTGTGCGTAGAGCTTGAAGCAGGCTTACCAAAGGCTTGAGGGTCGGAATGCGTGCAGGCTGCCGAGAACCAGCAAACACAAATCATCGCAAAACCGATATGTACCCGTCGCTTCATGCTGCACCAGCTGGCAAGACCACACACATCATGATGATGAACAGACCGGTCGGTACGAGCTTGGCACCGTTTGGCTTCTTCCCGTTCATAACCATGTCGTTCACTGTTGTTGCGACAATGCCACGCGGCGACTATGCAGTATCGGCGCGGCTCGTCGCAAAGGCGATACAGCGAAGACGGTATTTTGCGAAGAACATTAAGGTTGCCGATGCGGGAGTCCTTTGTAGAGATCGTCGACAAGCCCGTCGAAAATAGATCGGAGAGCGGTATTCCAACCCTGGACCAGTGCCTCCGGAGATCTATCGGCTATTGGGATGTCGCTGCGGTAATCGCGCTGCAACACGATGGCCGGAGGATTTTTCGCGGGGTCGATCAGAAGCACGTGAAGGCCCAGCGCGGCTTTCGCCGGAGTCGCGCGGTAATCTCCATAGAGAGCCGTCACGGTTCCTTCCAGAAGGTGGGTGGCGGGTAACGGTCCTGACGAATCCATCACATATTGGAACAGGCCGGTCGATGTCAACCAGTTCTGGAGCTGCTGGGTGAGCATGGCATTGGGCGGGACAAACCACTCATTGTAAAAGTCCCTTTCGTACCGTGCGTCGCTCGTGCGATACACCAACTCCTTCCCTTCAAAATCCGGAGAGGCTCGCAATTTCCGAATCTTCAGGACTGTTCCTGGAATAGAGGCATGCGTCTTGCCCTGGCGAATCGCCTCCAGAGCATAGGAATGTTTTTCCGGGTAGCTCTTGGTGAGATTGATGCAACCGCCGAGCGCGAGAAGGGCAAGGCAGAAGCTCATGAAAAGGGGGCGCGCCGTCATCCCGGACGTCTCACCGCTCCGTCGCCCCGGTCCGCGGCGGAGGTTCGCCCAAGAATATTTGAGCGGGATATCGTTTCGCATTGTCGGTCAACTCCCGAAGGTTCTCCGACATCACTCGCAGATTCTCTACCGTGTCCTCGATGTCTTGACCCTTATTCGAGACGAGCCTGTCTATTCGCTGCATCGTACGTTCCAACCGGGCGACAGCGCCGGGGAATTGTTCGGATGCGATTTTGATTTGTTTCGATGCCTCTGACAAATCAGCGATGAGCTGTCTCGTTCCTTGCATCGTGCCGGCCGCATCGGAAACAATGGCTCTGAGCTCAGGGCTCTCCACAAGCCGGCGCGTTTGTCGTGCCGTCTCTTGAAACTCGGCCAGCACTTGTCCCGTCCGGCTACTCAATGCCTGCGCATTTGTGTCTTTGACCAATTTCGTCACTTCCAGCACAAGGTTATCGAGATTTCTGGTTATTGAGTGGATGTCGGCCTTTTCCAGATCTCTGGCAATGGTATGGAGAGCGGCGCCCAATACACTCACCGTGCTCGGAGCGGAAGGCAGGTACGCAGCTTGAGGTTTCCACGGCACGTCTAATGCCGGATACTGCTGCGCGTCCAGGTAATCCGCTTCCAGGTACACCACTCCTGTCACGCCCTGTGACGCCAGCCGGATCCGAAGTCCCGCTGTAATCATGCCGCCGCGCTCCACTTCTTTTTCTTCCTGCGTGAGATGAGGCGTCAGATCAGCAGCAGACCCACGGACGAGGATATAGCGCCCATAGCGCAGCAAGTCTTCTTTGCCGAGTTCTGCCCCATAGATATCGCCCACGAAACCGATCGCTTCCACCGTTCCGACCTGCACGCCGCGATACTTGATCGGCGATCCGACAGCGAGGCCTTGGACGGATTCGTCAAAATAGCTTTCCCAATACACGACCTTCTTGAACCACTTCCCTCCGCTCAGCGCGACGATCGCGATGATCAGTGTGACCGATCCGAGCACGATAAAGACGCCGATCTTATGATAGTTGGCCTTGGCGCTCATCGCTCTCCACCTGTGCCTTTTCCAGCAGTCTCGGCCGACACGCCAGGATTGAGAAATTGACGCACCCAGGGATTGGTGGCATGCTCGCGTAACTCTTGAGGCCGTCCTGTCGCCACGATCTTTTTGACCACCTTGTCCAACATGATCACCCGATCGGCGATGGTGTCAATGCTCGACAGCTCATGTGTGACGATGACGAACGTGATCGCGAGATTGCGGGCGAGGTCGAGAATCAGTCGGTCGAGTTCTGCCGAGGTAATCGGGTCGAGTCCCGCAGAGGGCTCATCCAGAAAGAGAATGTGCGGGTCAAGCGCCATGGCGCGCGCGATGGCCGCGCGTTTCTGCATGCCCCCGCTGAGTTCGGACGGCATATAATCCAGGAACGGTTCGAGCCCTACCAGTTTGAGTTTCATGCGAGCGATCAGATCCATGGCATCAGATGGAAGGGCCGTGTATTCTTCCAGGGGCAGCCGGACATTTTCCAACAGGGTCATGGAACCGAACAGCGCGCCCATCTGATACGTGACCCCAATGCTCTTGAGAATACCGGTGCGCTCATCTCCCTCGGCCGTCACGATGTCCTTCCCGCCGATGAAGATACGCCCGGTCATGGGTTGGTAGAGGCCGATCATGTGCTTCAGCAAGGTGCTCTTTCCGCTGCCGGATCCGCCGAGAATGGCAAACACCTCGCCACGATAAATCTCAAAAGAAATGTCGTCGATCACCACTGAGCCATCGTAACCGGCGGTGAAGTGTTGCACTTGAATAATCGGCCTGTTTTCTATTGGCAGCATGGCGTGCACCGGTTACAAGCCTAAGGCATAGAACACCACTGCAAAGAGGCCATCCACAATCGCAATGAGCACGATGCCGCTGACGACCGCGCTGGTGGTCGATTGGCCGACCGCGCTGGCGCCTGTTTTGGTTTCCAAACCGCGCAGGCAGCCGACTGCGGCTACCACAATACCGTAGACGAATGATTTCAGCAGTCCACCCATGAGGTCTCCCACTGTCACGGCAGACAGGACTTGGTTCACATACGTGACGAGCGGATACCCCAGCGACCGCATCACGATCGCTCCTCCCATCAAACCGAACAGGTTGGCGAACACCGTCAAGACCGGGGTCATCGCCACCGCCGCGATGACACGTGGCACAACGAGAAATCGGACCGGTTCAAGCCCCATCGTACGCAGCGCGTCAATTTCTTCCCTGACTTTCATGGTTCCCAGTTCTGCGGCAAACGCCGAACCGGACCGGCCGGCCAGGATAATGGCAGTGATCAAAGGCCCCATCTCGCGGAGCATCGCTATTCCCAGGAGATCGGCGACGAAAATGTCCGCCCCAAACCGGCGCATCGGAATGGCAGACTGAAACGCCAAGATAAGTCCGAGCAGCACCCCGATCAGCGCAATGATGGGGAGCGCATCAACTCCAGACTGCTCCGCCACAAGCCAAGCATCTTTCCATCGCACAAGACGAGGATGGCGAGCAGCACGGAGCAACGTCAGCGCCAGTTCTCCGACGAAAGTTAGAAGGGCCTGAAGATCCCGCCACAGTTCGACCGCCGCTTTTCCAACCTGCTCAATGATCGACAGCGGCTCACGGCGGCGTCCCGGTGGACGATTTATTGAGATATCCCCATAGATATCCAGAAGGCGCCGGAATTCCTCCTGCAGCCCTTGAATTGTCGCATCACCGCCGGTGCGGATCTGCAACTGCTGAAGGTCAATCAGGAATGCAACCCCAGCGCCGTCACAATAGCTCACCCCCGACGCATCGATCACGAGCCGGCGTGGTTTTCCTTGTGTCAGCATCTGTTGGCCTCGCTGCCACCACTTCCCGGTCGTGTCCGAATCCCACCGCCCCGTCATGATGAGCGTGAGCGTGCCGCCATCGCTCGAGCGGCGCGCATCCAGCGAATTGAGAGACGCCTCTGCTGCTTGAGTCATGATTCGATAACCGTGTTATGGAGACTCCTCATCTCCCTTCAGCATCTCCCTCGTCTTCCGTTCCCCCTACAACTCACGTCGGTGAGTCAAGCTTGAACACGAGCGTACTGCTGCCTGCGAACTCGTACACCTCGTTCTTGATTCCCAGTTTGATCGGCGCCGCGCCGCCATTGTGTCCGCGCACGGTGAGCGCATCGCGCGTGAGTCGTAGATCGAGCGAATGTCCGCGATAGCGAAGGTACATGTCGAGGCGTTCCACTTCCAGAGGCAATGTCGGGTTGAGACGGAGAACGTCTGCCGTGACTTCGATCCCCATCGTTCCGCGCTGCACGAGATCGACCGTTCCCGCCATGGCGCCGAGATGGACGCCCTCGGCTGTGGTGCCCCGCTGAATATCGTTCACATCGCTCTGAAGCGCTTCCGCGAAGTAGCGGGTCGCCCGCGGCCGGTCGGAACGCGCCAGCACCCAGGCATGGACCACGCGGGACAGGGTCGAGCCGTGGGACGAGCGGGAGTCGTAGTAGTCGACGTGTCTCGGAATCGTTGCCGGGTCGAACGGATAGCTCAGACGCTCAAACAGTTCGCCGAGCTCTTCGGAGGAAAATAGATAAAACAACATCAGGACATCCGCCTGTTTCGATGCCTTGTAGCGGTTGGCGCTGTCGTTCTCCGCCTCGAGAATCAGTTCGAGGCGGCCGATGTTGCCGTACCGCATGCGATAATTCTCCCAATCCAACTCGGCGAGCTTTTCGTAGCCTTCGAACTGACTGATGATTCCGTCGTCATGAAACGGCACATACATCCTGCGGCTGATCTCGTCCCAGCGGACGATCTCTTCCTCCGACAATGCCAGCCGCGCCATGAGCGCCTCGCGACGCATGTCTGGGAGCAAGTCGAGCACCTCCAGCGCCCGCCACAGCACCCATACGGCCATGATGTTGGTATAGGCGTTGTTCTTCAGGCCGGGCGCCGGTGAGTCGGGATATCCCTCGTGAAACTCGTCTGGCCCCATGACGCCGTGAATCTCATAACGTCCTCGCTGATCGTTGAAATGGGCGATGCTGGACCAGAACCGCGCGATCTCGAGAATCAGTTCGGCGCCGTGAAACCGCAAAAACTCGATGTCGTGAGTGACTTGAAAGTACTGCCAGACGTTATAGGCGACGGCGCTCCCCACGTGGCGCTGCAAGTACGAGTTGTCCGGCACCCAGCGTTGCGAGCGCGGGTTCAGATTGAGCTCCTGCGTTTCTTCCTGCCCGTCGCTTCCGCTTTGCCAGGGGAACATGGCACCTTGAAACCCCGCGCGCCTAGCCGCGGCCCGCGCCTCACCCAGACGCCGGTAGCGATAGAGCAGAAGAGACCGGGTGATCTCAGGCATTCGATAATTGAGAAACGGGAAGATAAACAGTTCATCCCAAAAGATGTGGCCCTGATAGGCCTCGCCGGTCCAGCCGCGCGCCGGCACGCCGATATCGAGGCCGATCGAGTTGGGCGAGACCGCTTGCAGCAGATGAAACATGTTCAACCGAAGCAGCATCGAGACGTTCAGCTTGAACGGGGCGTCGGCCGGCTGCATATGCACGTCGAAGCGGCGCCACACCTGCTTCCAGACGAGGACATGCTTCTCCATGATCGCGTCGAAGCGACCCGCGCCCGCGATCGCCTTCCGGGCCGCCAATCCGCATTCGGAAATAGCGTGATCGCGCGAGGTATAGAGCGAGACAAGCTTTTCAAGCCTCACTGTCTCGCCCTGTCTCAGTTCGAGGTCGAATTCCTGTCCGATGTAGCCCGGTTCGTCGATGACCCGACGCGGACTGTTCAATGAGTTGCCGTTGGCGAACGCCTGCGTTCGCGCCACCTGTGCAATCTGAATATGGGATTGGCAGGTGCGGGCGAGCAACGAGACGCTGTCTTCGCCGACTACCTCGCCTGCCGGCGGCTCTAGATGTCGATTGTTGAATGTGCGATAAAGCTTGGCGCCCGCATTGACGACACGCCCGTCGATCGCCGAACGCACCACGACGCGCGCGGACCAGTTTTCGGCGGTGAGCGCCAGTTCGAGCGCGCCCAAGTGTATGTCGCTCATCGATACTAAACGGCGTTCCTTCAACGTACTGCGCCGGCCCTGGCCGTCATCGAAACGCACGGCGCGGACCAGCATGCCGAGCCGGAGATCGACCTCCTGGCGATAGGAGAGGATTGTGACTCTTCTCAGGTCGAACCAGTCCCCGTCGGCGATGCGAAACTCGAGCGCAAGCCAATTGGGAAGGTTCACGAGGTCCTCGTTCTCGACCGTCCGACCGGCAATGTCGGTGCGCAGTCGGTTGTAGCCGCCGGCGAGGTAGGTGCCGGGATAGTGGATCCCGTCCGCCCGCGCCCAAGTTACTGCCCCGCGCGTCGAGAAATAGCCGTTGCCGAGCGTGCACAATGCTTCGCGGGTTCCCTCGCTCGCCGGGTCGAACCCTTCGTACACCAGTGACCACTCAGAAGGTGACTCCGTCGTCACTTGGACCTGCGCGAGACTGGTCACCACCACATCGGCGCCCGCCTCGCGCAGCGCCTGAGATTGCCCGCTGCGATCAATTCCGATGACCAAATCAAATCCGCCGGTGCGCCCCGCCTCGACGCCGGCGAGGGCGTCTTCGACGACGACGGCCCGCGAGGGGTCGGCCCTGACGCGCCGCGCCGCTTCCAGAAACCCATCGGGCGCCGGCTTGCCGTTGAGGGCCAGCCTGGTTATGTCCAGTCCGTCCACCCGTGCGTCGAAGAGGCCCGATATCCCCGCGGCCTCGAGTACTGCCGCGCAGTTGTTGCTGGAGGACACGACGGCCGTCTTGACCTTCTGAGTGCGAAGTGTTTCGACGAGCGCGATCGTGGCTTCATAGGGCTCGACGCCGTGCTGCTCCAGCTGTTGCAGAAAATAGTGGTCCTTCATGTTGCCCAACGCATGCGCGGTCTGCATGCCGGGGGCGTCGTCGGGCGTACCGGAAGGCAGGGCAATGCCGCGCGAGTCAAGAAACGAGGCCACGCCGTCGTACCGGGGCTTGCCGTCGACGTAGCGCCGGTAGTCGCTCTCGATGTCGAAGGGGATGAACGCTTCGCCTGTGGCTGCGGCCCGCTGTTCGAGAAACCCGTCGAACAGTCTTTTCCACGCCGCTGCATGCACGCTCGCTGTTTTGGTCAGCACGCCGTCGAGATCGAACAAAACGGCGTCGTAATCACGAGGAGACAACGTGACAATGGGAACCGTCTTTTTCATTGGAGATCGTACCTCAGGTACCGCATTGGATCATGGCAACGTCCGTTTGAAGGCAGCTCCCAGCTTTTTCAGGCCCCGTATGAATGTCCTTGTCAAGATTGATACGTATGGCCAGGCGGCCGCCTCCTGCGCCAGCGAGCGCCAGGAGCAAGGCATACAAATCGGCCCCATCTCCGTGAATCTCCTGAGCGCCAAGTCGTGCCGCCAACTCCGTTTGACGGACTCCTAGGAGACAGGACATGGTGTCACTCTCCAAATGTCCCGAGCATATTCCGCAATCGTGCGGTCGCTGGAAAACTTGCCCGAGCTGGCGACATTCAGAATAGCTTTGTTCGCCCAGCCCTGCGGGTCAGCGTAGAGGTGCCCCAGCCTCTCCTGCGTCTCGCTGTACGACTTGAGGTCCGCCAGGTGCATGTAATAGTCGCCGTGCGTCAACAGGGCCTCGCGAATGGGATTGAAGACCCCCGGCTCATTGCGGCTGAAATGGTCGGAAAAGATCAGGTCCAGCGCCCGGCGCGTTTCCGGCTCGTTCTCATAGTGCCACTGCGGATTGTACCAACCGCGGCTATCGGCAACCTCCTCGGCTGTGAGACCGAACAGAAAGAGATTCTCTTCCCCGGCTGCCTCAGCCATCTCGATCGTCGCGCCGTCGCGTGTGCCGATCGTCAGCGCACCGTTCATCATGAACTTCATGTTGCCCGTCCCGCTGGCTTCATAGCCGGCCGTCGAGATCTGTTCGGACAAATCGCTGGCCGGAATCAGGCGCTCGGCCACCGAGACACAATAATCCGGCACAAACACGACTCTCAGATGCCTGCCCACGGCGGGATCTCCCTTGATGGTGCCGGCCAGATTGTTGATGAACTTGATGATGAGCTTAGCGAGCGCGTAGGCCGGCGCCGCCTTGCCGGCGAAGAAGAATGTGCGCGGTGCGAACTCGAGGTGTGGATTCTCGCGCAGACGATTGTAGAGCACCACGATGTGCAGGACGTTGAGCAGTTGCCGCTTATATTCGTGAATGCGTTTGATCTGGCTATCAAAGATTGTGTCGGGGTCTACCACCTCACCGGTTGTCGCCTTGAACCACTCCACAAATCGCATCTTGGCTTCGCGTTTGGCCTTGCGAAAGCCTTCCTGAAACCCCTTGTCCCTGGCGAGCGGCTTCAATCTGGCTAATTGGCTGAGGTCGGTAATCCAGCCATCGCCGATCGCATCAGTAATAAGCTGTGTCAATCCGGGATTGCAGAGCAGCAACCACCGGCGGGGCGTGACGCCGTTGGTTTTGTTGTTGAAACGTGTCGGAAATATCTCGGCAAGATCCGGCACAACCCGCGTCCGCAACAGTGTGGAGTGAATGGCGCTGACACCGTTCGTGCTGTGTGAGCCGACGATGGCGAGATTGGCCATGCGAACTTTCCGGTCTGTGCCGTCCTCGATGAGACTGACACGGTCAAGGCGTGAACGGTCGTTGGGGACCTGCGTCCGTAGCGAGTCGAGAAAACGCCGGTTGATCTCGCACATAATCTCCGCCAACCGCGGGAGCAAGACTTCAAACCATCTGAGCGGCCATTTCTCCAATGCTTCAGGCAAGAGGGTATGGTTCGTGTACGCGAGCGAGCGCTGCGTCAGGTCCCAGGCTTGCTCCCAGCCGAGGTGCGCCTCATCGAGCAGGATCCGCATGAGCTCGGGCACGGCCATCGCCGGGTGCGTATCGTTCAGTTGGATCGCGATCTTTTCTGGCAATGCGCTCCAGTCGTTGTTCGTATGCCGGAAGCGGTGGATCAGATCGGCGAGCGAGCAGGCGACGAGGAAATATTCCTGCAGGAAGCGCAGCCCCTGTCCCATGGACGTCGAATCATCGGGATAGAGTACCCGCGTGAGCGATTCGGCGGTAAGCGTTTCTGCCAACGCCCCCGCGAAGTCGCCACGGCTGAATTGTTGAAAGTCAAAGTAGTCCGGACTGGCGGCGGCCCAGAGACGAAGCGTATTGATGGTCTTCCCTCCGTAGCCGATCACCGGCCGGTCGAACGGGATGCCGAGGAGAATCGACGGTCGGCCGATGATAGGATGCAATTCCCCCGCGCGGAGTTCGAATGAACAGTTGAGCTTCACTTCAACCGCTTCCTCCAATCGTGCCACTTCCCAGGGATCAGGACGCCGCAGCCAATTGTCGGGCTGCTCGAATTGCCAGCCGTCCTTGATTGTTTGCTTGAACATGCCGTATTCGTAGCGGAGACCGTAACCCATACCCGGAATCTCAAGCGTTGCCATAGAGTCCAGAAAGCAGGCCGCCAGACGGCCAAGACCGCCATTCCCGAGTCCGGCATCGGGCTCCATCTCGACCAGGGCCGGATCCACATGGCTCTTCTTCTTCATGATTTCGAGCGAGATCTCCGCCAGTTGCGCATTGACGATATTGTTGGCCAGTGAACGCCCCAAAAGGAACTCCATGGAGAGGTAGTAGACCCGCTTCGGATTCTCTCGCTCGTAGGTCTTCTCCGTCAGGAGCCAGCGCTGCGAAATGACGTCTCGGAGGGTCCGTGCCACTGCCTCAAACTGCTCGCGCGGGCCGGCCTTCTCGGGAACAATGACATTGTCGAACACAAGATGCCGGTCGTAGAGTGCATCATCTGTCCCATAGAACTGGACCGGCCCGCATCCATATTGTTCACGAAGCTCGTTGAGGCGCTCGTTCATAAGACCTCCGTCGAAGAACTCAAGAGTGAAGGTCGTCCAGGGAAAAAGTGTCTCACTTGGCGTCGCTTGCTCTCAGCGCGAACAAGGCCACCATCGACCGGGGTTGCACCAGATAGTTGTCACCCGGAACGAACGGCGCATCGGGCCCGTCACAGATGTCATCCGGCGAGTCCAGACAGGTGTCGATCAGGCGACGCCAGCCCTGCTCTGACTTCGCCGCGCCCGGCAGTTCGAATGCCAGGGGCTCCCAGTAGGCATTCACGATGACATGGACGAGGAACCGCCCGTCAAGAGTGCCGGCCGTCAAGGCCAGGCTGTGGGATTCGTCGTTCCAGTCCGGCCGATTGAGCACGATTCCATGCCAGTCGATCCTTGCCCGGCAAAGGATCTCATTCAGAGTCAGACTGCTCGCCTCTCGCGCCAGTGTACTCCTCAAGCGCAACAAGAGGAGGAACCTCACGAAGCGATGAATGTCGGCATGCTTTCCGAGTCTCGTCCAGTCGAACCAACTGATGTCATTGTCCTGGCAATAGGCGTTGTTGTTCCCGCGCTGTGTACGCCGGACTTCGTCGCCCATAAGCAAGATCGGCGCGCCGACGGACAGAAGCGTCAGCGCCAGGAAGTTTTTCACCTGCCGGTTGCGCAAGCGCTCGATGGACGGGTCGTCGGCCGGACCTTCCACTCCGCAATTCCAGCTCAGGTTGAAGTCGGTCCCGTCCCGGTTGTCCTCTCCGTTCGCTTCATTGTGTTTCTGGTTGTAGGACACCAGGTCGTTGAGCGTGAATCCGTCGTGACAGGTCACGAAATTGAGGCTCTGCTCGGGTTCTCGCTCCTTGTGCCCATAGAGGTCAGGACTGCCTAACAATCGTCGGGCCACCCGCCTCACCGTGCCGTTGTCTCCCTTCATGAAGCTGCGGACGTCATCCCTGAATTGGCCGTTCCACTCTTTCCAACTGTCTCCAATAAACGAGCCAACCTGGTACAGGCCCGCCGCGTCCCAGGCCTCCGCGATCAGCTTCGTTCCGGCTAGGCACGGATCCGATTCGATGTCCCACAGGATGGGGGGATTCTTCAACGGCCGGCCATCCTCGTCGCGGGAGAGGATCGAGGCCAAATCGAAGCGAAAGCCGTCTACGTGCATCGACTCCACCCAGTAGCGCAGGCTGTCGAGGATCAACCGGCGGACAATCGGTTGATTCGCGTTCAAGGTGTTCCCGGTGCCGGTATAGTCGGCATAGCGTGACCGGTCCTCCTCCAGCATGTAATACGCCGCGTTTTCCAGGCCGCGATAGCAGAGCGTCGGGCCTGCGTGGTCTCCTTCCGCCGTATGGTTGAACACGACATCGAGGATGATCTCGATGCCCGCCCGATGAAGCGCCTTGACCATGTCGCGAAACTCGTCCATCGGGCCCAAGTGATCTTTGCGGGAACTATACCCGTGGTGCGGCACGAAGAATGAGATGGGGCTGTAGCCCCAGTAATTGACGAGACCCCTCGGAGCGTCCTGTTCGTCGAACTGGAACAGGGGCAGCAACTCCACTGCGGTGACGCCGAGATCCTGCAGGTACGGAATCTTGTCGATCAATCCTCGATACGTACCGCGCGTTTCGTGAGAGAGACCGGAACTGGGATGGCGGGTAAACCCGCGCACGTGCAACTCATAGATCACAGTCTTGGCAAACGGCCGTTTCAGCGGGATATCTCCCTCCCAGTCATATCTGGTGGGATCGACGACTATGCTCTTCATCGCAGTTGCGCAATTGTCACCCGGTACGGACGCGTTGACGCGGCTGTAGCAGGCCGGCATAGCCAGCGCCTTCCCGTATGGGTCAAGCAACAGCTTGCGTGAGTCAAACCGCAATCCATGTTGCGGCTCGGAAGGTCCGAACGCCCGATAGCCATAGATCTGGCCGGCCTGAATACCGGGCACGAAGATATGCCAATAGTGGTATGTCCGGTTCCACCGGGGATTGAGGGCCATCACTGTCGCTGGCTTCGCATCGTCCGTGTGATCGAACAGCAGCAGTTCCACAAGGGTGCTGTTCTTTGAGAACAGGCTGAAATTGACCCCGTCGGGGCAGACCGTCGAGCCGAGAGGAAAACTTTCACCCTGTTGGATCACCCGTTTCTGCTCCATTTCCAATCACGCACCTCAGGCATATCGTCGCCGTGCGTTGCGATGTACTGTTTGTGTTCAAGCAGCTTCTCGCGGATCGCCTGTTTGGCGTAGGCCGCCCGTGACCCGAGCTGCGGCAGCCGATCGATCACATCCCCGACTAGATGGAACCGATCGAGGTCGTTCATCACGACCATATCGAACGGGGTCGAGGTCGTCCCTTCTTCCTTGTAGCCGCGCACGTGCAAATGCGGGTGATTGGTCCGCCGATAGGTCAGTCGGTGAATCAGCCACGGGTATCCATGGAAGGCGAAGATGATCGGTTTGTCGGTCGTGAAGAGCGCATCGAATTCTTTGTCGCTCAATCCATGGGGATGCTCCTTTGGCGGCTGGAGTTTCATGAGGTTCACCACATTGATGACGCGAATTTTCAGTTGCGGCAGATGGCGGCGGAGCAGGTCTGTTGCGGCCAGTGTTTCGAGCGTCGGCACGTCACCGCAACAGGCCATCACCACGTCGGGCTCGCTTCCCCTGTCGTTGCTGGCCCATTCCCAGATCCCGAGGCCGGCGGAGCAATGTTTGACGGCGGCGTCCATCGTGAGCCACTGCGGAGCCGGTTGCTTCCCCGCGACGACCACGTTGACGTAGTTGCGGCTGCGGAGGCAGTGATCGGTGACCGACAACAGGCAGTTGGCGTCGGGGGGGAAATAGACCCGGATAACCTCCGCCTTCTTGTTGACGACATGGTCGATGAACCCGGGGTCCTGGTGACTGAATCCATTGTGATCCTGCCGCCAGACATGGGAGGACAACAGATAATTGAGCGAAGCAATCGGTCGCCGCCATGGAATGTGGTTGCAGACCTTCAGCCACTTGGCATGTTGATTGAACATCGAATCCACGATGTGAATGAAGGCTTCGTAGCAGGAGAAGAACCCGTGCCGGCCGGTCAGGAGGTACCCCTCCAGCCATCCCTGGCACTGGTGTTCGCTCAAGATCTCCATCACCCGACCATCCGGCGCCAGGTGGTCGTCGTAGGGATAGCGATCCGCCATCCAGGTGCGGTTGGTGACCTCCAAGACGTCTTGCCAGCGGTTCGAGTTGTTCTCGTCCGGGCTGAAGAGGCGGAAGTTTCGACCTTCCATATTCAGCTTCATCGTGTCCCGCAGGAATTTCCCCATCAGGCGGGTGGACTCGGCCACGATCGCACCCGGTTTTGTCACCTTCACGGCATAGTCACGAAAATCCGGCAGACATAAGTCCCTGAGCAGCAGTCCGCCGTTCGCGTGCGGATTTGCGCTCATCCGCCGCGTTCCCTTGGGAGCCAGTTCGCTGAGTTCTGGCTTGAGTCGTCCGGTCTTATCGAACAGTTCCTTCGGCTTGTAACTCTTCATCCATTTTTCGAGGGTCTTGATGTGCGATGGTTTGTCCATGTCCCCCATCGGGACTTGGTGAGAACGCCAGTAATCCTCGGTCCGCTTGCCGTCGATCTGTTTCGGACCGGTCCAGCCTTTCGGCGTCCGGAGCACGATCATGGGCCAGAGCGGACGTGCGTGGGCGCCCCCTCGGCGCGCGCGGGCCTTGATGCGCCGAATGTCCTCCAGAACGGCGTCGAGCGCGGCGGCCATGAGCTGATGCATCGTCCTGGGATCACGCCCTTCGACGAAATAGGGGGTGTAGCCGTACCCGCGAAACAGGTGATCCAGTTCGTCGTGACTGATACGGGCCAGCACGGTGGGATTCGCGATCTTGTATCCGTTTAGATGGAGAATGGGAAGGACGACCCCGTCGGTGACCGGATTCAGAAACTTGTTGGAATGCCAACTCGTCGCGAGCGGACCGGTTTCCGCTTCACCGTCGCCCACCACGGCGGCGACGATCAAATCCGGATTGTCGAACGCGGCCCCATACGCATGCGAGAGGGAGTAACCCAGCTCGCCGCCCTCGTGAATGGAGCCGGGGGTTTCCGGCGCGACGTGACTCGGAATTCCACCGGGGAACGAGAACTGGGTGAACAGCCGCTTCATGCCGTCCTCATCCTGTGAGATGTTCGGGTACACCTCGCTATATGTCCCTTCAAGGTAGGCGTTGGCCACCAGCCCCGGTCCGCCATGTCCTGGGCCGGCGATATAGATGACGTTCAGGTCCTGTTCCTTGATGAGGCGGTTGAGATGCACATAGATGAGGTTCAGACCCGGGGTCGTGCCCCAATGACCCAGCAACCGCGGTTTGATGTGCGTGCGCTTCAGCGGCTGTTTCAGCAACGGATTGTCGTACAGGTAAATCTGACCGACGGAGAGATAATTGGCCGCGCGCCAGTACGCGTCTATCTTCCGCAGCATCTCAGGGCTCAGTGGACTTTGCGACGCTCTGCTCATAGGCTTGACTCCTTCCCCTCTTTCTTCCCCTCTGGCTTATTGAGAGAGAGACCGCAGATACGCGAGCACTTCACGGGCCTCCTCATCGGAAAGGACGTACTTCCACCTTCCCATCGCCGTATTCCGTCGCCCCTCATGAATGGTCCTGAGCAAGGCGGCGTCAAGTTTTTCCTGAACCGCGGGGGAGGTCAGGTCGGCCGGTGGTGGATTGAACAGACGATAGCCATCCCCCTTGCCTCCCTGGCCATGACACACCATACAGTGCTCCTCGAACAGCCGCTTTCCTTTGGAGGCACCGCCTTCGGCAGCCCACAGGCCGCATCCCTGGACTGCCCCAATGAGTGTGAGTAGGATAAACAGCGCACGAGCCAACGCATTCATGTCTTATTCCATTTCGCCGATCGTCCGTGATATCGGCAATCGTTTTCTCTCATACATGTTCGCTTATTTGGACGAGCGGCTCTCGATCACAGCTGCAGGTAGAACCCAAATCCCACCGTCTCGACTTTCTGCGCGAAGAACTGCCCATAGGGATTGAAGCCGTGATAGTAATTCACCAGGAAGCGGAAGCGGCGACTCGATCCCTGTCTCGACCACTCGATCCCGCCGACGACATTGGCATTGATCACCCAGTTCAACTCCTCGAATGACTTGAAGTCCGCCCCGAGCACCGGCGTGACGAGAAACCCTGCCAGCGCCCGTCCAAGGATCGGTGATGGAATGGTGGGGCCGCGCAACTCGACTCCCCACTGCACGCGATTCCGGTCGAGCGAGGCCGGTTCGCGATGGACCAAATACCCTCCGCCCGCGTACAACCTCCCCCACCGGTAGTCGTAGGAAACCAGCGCTTCCAGTTCTTCAAAACTCAGATTCAACCGGTTGAACCCCGGCCGGCCCAGCAGGAACTCATCGCCGAGGTGACTGCTTTGGTGATAGAGACGGACTCTCGTCGACCAGCCCCCGGATCGCCAGGACAGGGGAACGCCCACGACATAGTCGGTGTTGATGAGATCCGACGAGGGCGCGCTCAGGTCGAATTGGGAAAACACCCCGGCGAGAAGACCGACTTGCCATCCGTTACAACCCTCTCGCCTCGTATAGAACCCGAAGTTTTCCCCGAACCCCACTGACCCGATATTGGCATGGGTCCCATCCGTCCTCGCGCGGGCAGCCAGGTAGCTGGCAAAGAACTGCGGTTGTTTCGGATCGGCCATCAAGGGTCGAAAGACGTCGTCTGTGGGAAATGCCGCGCCGGTCACGCCTTCGGTCGCATACTCATAACGGCAATCGACGGCTTGCCCGGCCGGCGGTTCGTCCGCGAGAACCGGCCCCGCCGTGGCCACCGCCAGCGCCAGTATCCCCACAGCCCATCGTCCTTGTCTCATGTTCGAAACACCTCGCATCGCGCGACTCATTGGAACTGGCGCCCAAAGCGCCACATGTCGAAGCCGAACAACGAACCGCCCAGGAACCGCCCAGCAGCGCCATGGCAGGTATGAAGTCCCACAAGGTATGTCGAGGCCACCTCTCCCTCAACTCTGCGAGGCAAGGCTCGCCCGAAAGCGCAGCAGAGCGCCGACAAAAAACGCCGTTCCTATACCCATAATGGCGGTCAACTGTGGCCACACCACGTCCACACCGGCGCCCCGGTACAGGATCGCCTGCGCCAAAGCTGTAAAATGCGTGGTCGGCGCGGCCAGCATGATGTTCTGTACGATCTCCGGCATGCTCTCGCGTGGCGTGATCCCGCCGGACAACATTTGCAACGGCAGGACCACGAGAATCATCAGCAATCCGAACTGCGGCATGGAGCGGGCGACCGTAGCCATGAGAATGCCCATCGAGGTCGTGGAAAACAGATGGAGCATGGCGCCGAACAGGAACAAGGGGACGGAACCGACGATGGGAACGCCCAAAGCCCCTTGCACGACAAACCGCAAGGACAGCGCGGCACAGACGAGCACGACGAGGCCGTTCGCCCACACCTTGGCCGCCATGACCTCAAACGGGATGAGCGGCATGACCAGCAGGTGCTCGAGTGTGCCGTGTTCACGCTCACGAATCAGGGCGGCGCCGGTCAGGATGATCGACAGCATGGTCACCTGGCTGATGATCTCCATCACGCCGCCGAACCAGATGCCGTTCAGGTTGGGATTGAACTTCACACGTGTCGCGAGCGTAATTGGCAGCACGGTCCCGGTCCGATGGCGCTGGGCAAACTCGGTGATTTCCCCCGTCACAATGCTTTGGATGTAATTCGCGCCGATGAAGGCCTGCGTCATCCGCGTGGCATCGATGTTGACCTGGATC
The DNA here is from genome assembly GCA_019636315.1 of Planctomycetaceae bacterium. Classification (GTDB taxonomy): domain Bacteria; phylum Planctomycetota; class Planctomycetia; order Planctomycetales; family Planctomycetaceae; genus JAHBXU01. Next base: position 18,895 of record JAHBXU010000001.1, read on the forward strand.
GAAGGCTGCTTGCCGGCGAGCACGTCTCTCTGAAAGTCCGGAGGGATATCGAGGACAAATGTGTATTCCCCGGCATCCAGGCCCCGGTCGATCTCATCCATCGAGATCACCCGGGGTGGTTTGAAATAGGGACCATAAAAAGCGCTGATGATGCGAGCCGAGAGCGGCGACTGATCCTCGTCGACGATACCGATCGGTGCGTTATGCAACTCTCGGGATTGCGCCGTCGCAGCCGAATAAATCATGATCGAGAAACTCGAGAGGATGAAGAAGACCAGAATCTTGTCATGCCACAGGCTGCGCAACTCTTTAAGCCCCAGTTGGATGATATTGGATAAGTGCTTCATCTTCATGTGCCCTGTTTTTTCAGCAATGCCAAGCTGAGCAGAGTCAATACCGGGATGAAAACAGCCAAGGCAATCAGGTACCCATAGAGGTCCCAGAAGTCTAGGCCCTTGGTAAAGGTCCCACGACTGATCACGAGGAAATACGTCGCGGGCCAGACCTGCCCGATGAACGCGCCGATCCCCTCAAGCGAGGACACCGGATCGGTCAACCCAGAAAACTGGACCGTGGGCATCATCGTCAAGATCGCTGTCCCGGCCACTGCGCCGATCTGGCTACGGGTGAACGCGGACATCAGCAAGCCGATTCCCGTCGTGACGATCACATACACAACTCCTCCCAACGCCAGGGTGGCAAAGCTGCCCTTGAGGGGAACCTTGAACGCGACCACGGCCAGCGCGACGAGACCGAAGAAGCTGATCATGCTGAGAGCAATGTACGGCAGTTGTTTCCCCAGCAGGAACTCCAGGCGTGTGACCGGCGTCACATACAGATTCGTGATGGAGCCGAGCTCTTTCTCCCGCACCACGCCGAGGGCCGTCATGAGAGCCGGAATGAAGACCAATAACAGCGGAATCACCGCCGGAACCATCGATTCCAGACTCTTGAAGTCCTGGTTGTAGCGGTAGCGCATCTCGAGATCGGCGAGGCCGGTCTGTGGCTGAGCGCCGTAGGTGCGACGAGCCAGGTCGGCGAGGTACTGGTAGTGCATGCCTTGCACGTACCCCTTGATGGTCTCGCCCCGGAACGGACTGGCGCCGTCGACCCACACGCCGACCTCGGTCTGGCGCCCTCGCTTCAAATCCCGGCCGAAACCCGCAGGGATCTCGATCGCCACGCTCAACTCGGCGCTGCGCATCCGCCGGTCCAGTTCCGCATCATCGGTGATGAACGGACGCTCGATGAAGTAGCGTGAGCCGGCGAGATTCTGAATATAGTCCCGGCTCTGCGGCGTTCGGTCACGATCCAGGGCGGCGAAGCGCAGGTCTTCCACGTCCATGGTAATGCCATACCCGAGAATGAACATCAGCAGCACCGATCCCAGCAGCGCGAATGTGAGCCGGATGGGGTCCCGTCTCAGCTCCAGGGCTTCGCGGTGGGCATAGGCGAACAGCCGCATGGGGCTGAACGCCCTGCCACGATCAGCTTTTGAGGTTCCCGCTGCGGAAGGCATTGTCTCGGCGGCTTCCTCGACAACCTCTTTCTGCGTCGCCTCTCCGCTTGCTTCTTCGAGGTAGCCGATGAAGGCCTCTTCGAGGTTCGCAGCGCCACGGGTACGGATCAAGCCTTCGGGCGTATCGCTCACCAGCACTCGCCCCGCGTGCATCAGCGAGATGCGGTCGCAACGTTCCCCCTCGTTCATGAAATGGGTGGAGATGAAGATCGTCACGCGGTCCTTGCGGGAGAGCTCGATCAAGAGCTCCCAAAATCCGTCGCGGGCCACCGGGTCGACACCGGACGTCGGCTCGTCCAGGATCAATATCTCCGGCTGATGGACGACGGCGACCGCCAGGGAGAGACGTTGGCGGATTCCGAGCGGCAGAGCCTCCGCCAGGTCATCCAGATAGTCTTCCAGCTTGAACCGTTTGGTCAGCTCAGCCACACGCCCGGGGATCTTCTCCGGCTGGAGGTGGAAGAGGCGCGCATGCAGCTCCAGGTTTTGCCGCACCGTGAGTTCACCATAGAGGGAGAACGCCTGGGACATGAAGCCGACACGCTTGCGTGTCTCCATATCCTGGGCGTTCACCGGCCGGTCGAACAGCCTGGCGTCTCCTTCCGATGCGGGCAACAGACCGGTGAGCATCTTCATGGTCGTGGTCTTGCCGCAGCCGTTCGAGCCGAGAAAACCGAAAATTTCTCCCCGCTCGATGCGAAAGCTCACATGATCGACTGCCGTAAAACTGCCGAACCGCATCGTGAGGCCATGCGCTTCGATCGCCGGCGGGCCCTCGTGTGTCCGGCGGGGAGGGATTGCGATGGCGCTGTGGCCTCGACGTTTCTCTTCGGGGAGCAATGAGACAAAGGCGTCTTCCAACGTCCGTACGTTCATGCGACCCTTCAGTTCCGCCGGGCTCCCTGTCGCAAGCACCTTGCCCGCGTCCATGGCCACCAGCCAGTCGAACTGCTCAGCCTCCTCCATGTAGGCGGTGGCCACGAGCACGCTCATCCCCGCGCGCCGCTTCCGGATCCGATCAACGAGGTCCCAGAACTGCCTGCGCGACAACGGATCAACCCCGGTGGTCGGTTCATCCAGAATCAACAGATCGGGATCGTGGATCAGCGAGCAACATAAGCCGAGTTTCTGCTTCATGCCGCCCGATAACTTCCCCGCGGGGCGGTCCCGAAACGGCGTCAACCCCGTGCTTCGCAGCAGGTCTGTGATCCGCCATTCGCGCTCCTCACGGTTCTGTCCGAACAGGCGGCCAAAGAAATCCACGTTCTCGAAGACCGATAAGGTCAGATAGAGGTTGCCTCCCAGTCCTTGGGGCATATAGGCGATCCGTGGGTAGACCTCGTTACGATGCCGCACAGCCGCCATATCGCCGCCGAGGACTTCAACCCGGCCGACCTGGATTTTTTTTGCGCCGGCAATCAGGGCCAGCAAACTGGATTTGCCGACCCCGTCCGGACCGATGAACCCCACCATGCGGCCGGCCGGAATGTCCAAGGTCACCGCATCAAGGGCAGTCGTATCTCCATAGCGATGGGTTACGCCGGTGACACGAGCGACTGATGGAGGTGATTCACTCATGGCATGGACTTGGTTTGAAGAGATGAGGGCCACTGAACAGCCTTATCGAGCTGTACGTACGCCACGCCCGGGAGGCCCGGTTTGACCTGAGCCTCATGACCTTTAACCAACTCGGGATCGATTTTGACCTTGATCCGGAACATCAGCTTCTCGCGCTCCGTCCTGGTTTCCACTTCTTTAGGCGTGAACTGCGCCTTGTCGGCGACAAACGAGACTGCGGCCGGGATGACGAGATCCGGCGCGGCATCGAGCACGATCCGCGCCTCCGCCCCCAGCGCGACTCTCCCCGCCTCGGCGGCCGGCAGGAACACCGTCATGTAGACATCGGTCGGATCGATAAGCGTCAGGACCTTTCCTCCTGCTGCCAGCACTTCGCCGGGCTCCGCCAACCGAAACTGTACCCGGCCGCTCCGAGGCGCAGTCAGCACGCTATCCTTGAGATCAACCTGAATCCGTTCCTTTTGCGCGAGGGACGCCGCGATCGTCGCGTCCGCTTCCGCCAATTGAGCTTCAGCCTGTGTGGTCGCGGCCTTCGCCGTGTCCATCGTGGACCGCGTACGATCGTAGTCTTTCGCGGAGATATTGGCGTTGACGTAGAGAGCACGAGCCCGCTCAAAATCCCGTTCGGCTAATAAGGTTTCACTCCGCCGTTGCGCAATCAGTGCCTTGGCCGTGATCTGGCCCTGCCTGGAGCGCAGGACTTGCGCCTCCGCTTCTCGCACCTGTGCGTTCAACGAACTCGTATCCATGCGGGCGACGACTTGTCCGACTTGGACGCTATCGCCCTCATCAACCAGCACCTCCGCAATACGGCCTGGGAATTTGGTGGCGACGTCGATCTCCTGCACCTCGAGTCGTCCGTTGCCGCTGGCAAATCCAACGAGCGGTGGGATTCGAAAATAGAACCACCAGACGGACGCTCCTGCCACAATCAATAGAAGCGCAATTCCTATAACAGTGGGGCGAGCGATCTTTGGGGTCGGCATGGAGTCACTCCGTGTCAATCAGTTCCGTGGGTCATCGCGCAGAACCGGCGAGACGCCGGCATTCACAAAATGCGTTTTCAGTCGTTCGAACCAGGCGGCTCGCTCTTCGGAGCTTCGAAAGAAACTCATCTGCCCCACCGCCCGCTGTACCTTCGCCAGATCGATCAGAAATTCATAGACCGCATTGGCGGCGGCCTGATTCGCGGTCAGCGCGGCATTCTGCGAATTCAGAAGCTTGATGATGTCCACCGCCCCTCTGGAATATTGATCCACCACCAAATCCAGGGTCTTGCGGGCCGACTCGGCCGCTTTCCGCGAGAGTCTGATGCTGGGAAAGGAAGCGCCGGTTTGATACAGCGTAGTGCGGACCCGTTCTTCAACCTGTTGCGCGACGGCGGCCCGCTCGAACTGCACCTGACGCAGTTCTTCACGCGCCTTAAGGGCCGTGGCATCTTTGTATCCGCCCTGGAACAGGGGGAACGTCAACCCGATACTCGCCACGTAGAAATTGTTCTGGGTCTGCGCAAAGCCGACCGGGCCAAGAGGAACTGTCAGGCTCCCGGCTCCTCCTCCTCCTTGGGCATATTGCTGAAACCCGGCTCCCTGTATGGCGACTTCCGGAAGCCAATAGGCTCGCTGGGCATTTGTGACGGTGCGCTCCTGAGCCGCACTCAAGGCGTCAAGCCGCCGCAATTCGGGAGCCGCCTGGATTCCTTCTTCGACTTCGAAGTCCCGGAATACTTGAAATCCCCGTGGATTCTCGACATAGGCAAACAGCTGACGCGTATCGCCCAGTAACCCCGGGTCCTCCAGGGTTTGCTCCACGGTTTGAAACTTCTCTTCCAGCGGACGATTCAAGATCCGGTTCAGGTCCACTTCAGCCTGCCGTTCTTGAGCCTCGGCGGAGACCACGGCTTTTTGCCCATTGGCCACCTCTGCTTCCCATCGAAAGACTTCATCCCGGAGGGCATAGCCGACAGCCTCACGGGCCGTAGCCAAGTCAAGATTGGAGCGCGTCAGTTTGAGGTTGTCTTTCTGAATACGTCGCGCGGTCTTGGTCCGAAGGACGGTCAGATAGGCGACGGCCGCATCCTGCCCGATATCCAACCGCAGCTGGTTCCACTCTTCCTCTCGAGACAGTTGCGTCTTCTGTTGCACCGTGTACTTGGTCCAGGCGTCGTCCGAGTACAGGAGTTGCCGGAATCCGCCGAGGGCAACTGCGGCTTGGCCGGGTGTTCCACCGGTGCCGAACGTATCCGGCCCTCGGCCATTCAAGACGCCTGACGTGCCGACGAACACCTGAGGGAGCAGACCGGATCGTGCCTGGCCCACCTGGCCGATGCCCGCCGCGACCTTGCGGCTCGCTGCGACCAGATCCAGGTTCGCGTCCGCAGATTCACGAACCGCATCGAAGAGCGACAGGCGGCGTGAGGCGCCGGCTGCATCCTCGTTCACCAACTCTGCCTCGCTCAGCACTTGGAAGCTCGGCCATTTGTCGATCGCGCGCACCGTCGCCATATTGATCGCGAGCTGCTCGCCCCGGACAAAGGCCACTTCAAGCCGTCCGGCGTCGGTTCCTGAAAGAATACGCTGCACATTCGCCGCGATCGTTCGCGCGAATCGCCCCAGATCCAATTCAGGCGACAGAGCGACAGTGATCCCTCGTTGCACGTCCCGCTGTCCGACTGCCGAAAAGCTGGGCAGTTTTCGTCGGTTGAGGGCCAACACCAGACGATCGAATTCACCGGCGAGCAGGCGCGGGAGAGGCGAGAGATAGACGGCCTCTGTGTCGGCAGGGATCGAGCCGACGGCCGCCTCGGCAGAGGTCTCGACCGGCACGAATGTGAGCTTCACACCGTGCGTCTCGGCGATCTTTCGCGCGCGGTCCTTAAATGGCGGAAAGGCCTCCAGTAAGACCCGATCTGCCAAGAGGGTTAACCGGGTAAAGGGAAACACCTCTTTGAAGGCCTCGAGATCACGCTCGAAGCCCTTGCCGGTGACGAGGTAGCTGAGGTTCTTCATCCCGCTCGTGCCCTTCTTGAACGGCAGCCCCTGCAAGTGCGGATCGAGGATCAACGGCGCGATCACAGGCTTGGGTAGTTGCCTTCTTTGACTGACCTCCTGGGAAGCTAGAATCCCGAGTGCGATGACGAGATTGACACGGGGCTGAGCCAGCACATGATCGATCGCCTGTTTCACCCCTTGCACCGACCATCCTCCATCAAACTGCAAATCATTGGGGAACCGCACCTCGAATTCCCCTCTGGTGAGCTCGAGAATTTCCTTCTGAATGAGATCACGGAGCTCGGGGACAAGCTCCGAGGGTCCGTCGCGCACGATCCCGACCTGGACCACCGGTAACGACTTGGCCTCCACGTTAGATCTCCAGGACAGAAGGAAGATGACGCTGATGATGCAAAAGAACGTTTTGGTATGCATGAGCCATCACTCCCCGACAAGGTTACTTCTCCGTGGCGATGCAATTCTGGACTACTGCCTCCGTAAGTGTCTTCTACCTTACCTCACGATATGTCAAGTCAAGCTGGCACTAAACAGTCAATTGAGATCACGCACCATTGGTACGGTTGGTGCGCACGACCGAGAATCTCTCGTTCCGCATCGAGCCAGTCGTCGAGCGCATGGTCTTCTCGGTAGCCCTTTTGCGCATACAATTCATAGGCGCACTTGATGATCAACTCGTGCACCTCCATCAATAGAATCTCGGGAGAGGACGCCACGCAAGTCTTGCCGTGAGACCTCCGATTCAAACGCACGGTCCTCGCTTGTCCTTCTCCTTCTGCTTCCTGAGCATCAGACGTCGCTCTACTCCTTTGTCACCACGTGCCACCGGCGTCGTGGGTTGGATTATGGATTGATCCTCCTGGTGATTTCCGGTGCCTGTTATGAAACCGCTCTTCACATAAACGTGATGAGCGGCTTCAATATGCCGTCTGCCTTCGTTCTCATCAGGTCGAAGGCCTTTTCGATGTCATTGAATCGGAACCGATGCGTCGTCAGTGGGAGTGGATTGACCCGGCCGGTTTCCAAGAGTCGCATCAGCCGCTTCATCCGTTCGGCTCCCCCGGGGCAGAGACCCGTCCTGATCACCTTATCGCCCATCCCGACCCCCCACTCCTTGCGAGGCATCTGCACATAATCTCCTTCGCCATGGTATCCAATATTCGAGATCGTCCCGCCCGGACGCGTGGCCTTGACGCAGGCCTCGAAGGTCTCCTGAGCCCCCAAGGCCTCGATGGACGAGTCCACCCCCTGTCCGCCGGTCAAATCCAGAATGGCCCTGACCGGATCCTGTTCCTTGAAGTCCAGCACGACATCGGCCCCGAACTCTTTCGCTAGCTTCTTGCGCTGCGGGACCACCTCCACCGCAATGACCAAGCCGGCCCCCAATAACCGGGCCCCCACGGTGGCCATCAGTCCGACTGGTCCCTGCGCGAAGACAGCCACTGCGCCCCCAACGGGAATGTTCGCATGCTCAGCTCCCATGAACCCGGTCGACATCATGTCCGTGCAGTAAGCCACCTGCTCATCTGTGAGACTCGGAGGAATCGTCGCCAGGTTCGCTTGCGCGCTGTTTACATGGAAATATTCGGCGAGATTCCCATCCTTCACGTTCGCGAACTTCCACCCGCCGAGCATCTCGGTACATTGAGAGGTGTAACCGCGCAAACAGTTCTCGCACTGATAACAGGGCGTGATGGCGTTGACTGCGACTCGATCTCCCTCACGAAATCCCTTCACGGCGCTGCCCAATTTGTAAATGACCCCCACGGCCTCATGGCCCAGGGTCAGGTTGGTGCGTTCACCGATCGCCCCGCCGACCGTATGGACATCGGACGTACAGACGAGTGCGGCGGTCGTCTTGACAACGGCATCGTTTGGTCCGGGATCAGGAATTGGCTTCTCCATCATCCCCACCGAGCCGAGCTTCTTCATGACAAATGCTTTCATGGTCTGGGCCATGGTTTGCTCCTCCTTATATCTGGATTGAGTTGGGGCTTCCTCCGCGCGATCTGACTTCTCAGACGCATCGATCTGTCAGCTTCGGCTTCCGAAAGCCCCGGTCTCATGCCTGCATGCCTCCTGAGGCTACGCTTATGCCATCAACACGTGTTCGCTACTTCTCAGAAATTCTTTGGCGATCCCCAAGGCCTGATCGGTTTTCTGAATCGACCGCTCTGCCTGTGACTCCAGTCCCGTCAGGGCCCGAATGGCATCAATAGTCTCCGGAACGACGATGGCTTGGTTAAACACTTGGTAGGTGTAGTAGGCCTCGTTCCCGTTCACCGTGAGCACATCTTCCCACAGCGCCACTTCCCACAGATCTCCGCGTCGACGTCCCAAGTCGCTCATCAGCTCGATCGTGCTATTCAGCGCCGCCACCCCCTCGTGCATGCGAATGAAGGCGATCCGTGGTGCCAGGCGGAATGCGGCCAACAATTCCTCTTTGCTCGCCGAACGGGTCAGCTCCACCCACCAGGTGTGAAGATGGCTGCTGTTATGAGACGCTTTGGCCGCGATCGTCACGACATCCAACTCCGGATCGACGGTCTTCGCATCCGGTCCCTGGTGGCTCGGTATGGTCTTTTCCGGAATGACGGTGTTCATGATGCCGTCCAGATGCGCTTCCCATGGATCCGATGCTCGACGGATCAGCGTGCCTCGCGCGCGTTTGAGGAGTCCGGCCTTCTTCAGGGCACCGAGCGTTCGCACGATCGAGGTCGTGTTGCATGAAACGACCCTGGTGCTGGAACGACCGATGGCCGTTTCATAATTGGCCTGGGCCACGAAGGAATGCCCAGTCAGCGCATGTGATTCGCCCCCCTGGTAGATTGCCTTCACACCTAACCGCTCATAGAGTATCTTGTTGGCAGCTCCGATTTTTTTGGGCGTGCAATCCGCCACCACGTCGACCTTCCGGAGCAAGTCATCCAAGGTGCCAGCGACTGGGATGTCGGCTGCGCGCATCGCCTCGGCCTTGTCCGGCAGCGCAGCATAGATATCCAGCCCAAGGACCGCTGCCGTCTTGATCCGGTAGTCAGTCACGACATCGGCCACGCCGACTAATTCCATATCCTCCTGTTGCTTCACCGCATCGGCCACGCGCTTGCCGATCACCCCATAGCCATTGACTGCGACTTTGACCTTTCTCATGGGTTCTCTCCTTCTCCATTACTGGGATTGCTCGCTGAGCACGGCGATCCCAGGTAGTTCTTCACCGCCAATGAATTTCAACGATGCCCCTCCGCCTGTTGACACATGGCTGATCTCCGTCTCCAGTACTTCCGCTTTTCGCACCGCCGCCACGGTGTCGCCGCCTCCCACCACCGTGAAGGCGCCACGCCAATGGGCCAGTGCCATGGCCCGCGCGATGTCGACTGTCCCGTCGGCACATTCATCGACTTCGAACGCGCCGAGGGGACCGTTCCAGAAGATGGTCCCGGTTCCTTGCAGCAACTCGTGCGCGAATGCCAGGGACGTATCGCGGCCGATATCCAATCCCATAAAGCCTGCAGGGATCTCTCGATGGACGAGTTGCAGTCTGTCCCGCTGCTCCGCGTTAGCGGCAATGACGTGGTCCTCCGGCAGCAGAATGTGCTTTCGATACTGCGCCAGCACGTCTTTGGCCCAGGGAATGAATTCAGGCTCGACCGGCGAATCACCCGTCGCCACGCCTTGGGCAGCCAGGAACGTATAGGCGATTCCGCCGCCCAGAAGGATGGTATCGGCCTTCGGCAGCAGCGCCTTCAACGCCGACAGCTTGTCCTTGATCTTGATCCCACCGACCACCACCCTGAAGGGACGAACGGGGCGATCGCGCACCTGACTCAGGACATCCATTTCCTTACGCACGAGAAAACCGGCCAGGCGGTCTGCGAAGAGTTGTGCTGCTCCGTACGTCGAAGCATGGGCCCGGTGCATCGTGCCGAAGGCATCGTTCACATAGAGCTCCGCCAGTGCGGCGAGTTGCTTGGCAAAGACCGGATCATTTGCCTCCTCGCCCGGTTCGAACCGCAGATTCTCGAGCAGCAGAACCTCTCCAGGCTTCAACGTGGTGAGCGCTTGTTTCACCGACTCGCCAACCGCCGCCTCGACGAACTTTACTGTTGAGACTCTCAGAATCTGTCCAAGGCGATCAGCAACCGGTTTCAGCGACAGTGCTGGCACCACTTTCCCCTTGGGCTTTCCCAGATGGGAGGCGAGGATCACTTTCGCGCCACGCTGGGAGAGGTATTCAATCGTCGGGATGGCTTGCCGAAGGCGGTAGTCCTCACGAATCCGACCGTGATCGAGAGGCACGTTGAAGTCCACACGAACCAAGACCGTTCGTTCTCGATAGCGATCATGGGGTAGATCAGAGATGATTCGTTTCATCGGTCCGTCCTCCCTGTGAGTCTCAGTCAGTGGGTTGTGCGGCCCCCCGCTGTAAACCCTGTTCCAGTTTCAGAATGGCCATCGTGGTCTTCAGGACCGCGTCAGGGTTGAGCGAGATGCTGTCGATGCCTTGCTCGACCAAGAACGAGGCCACGTCTGGATAGTCGCTCGGGGCCTGTCCGCAGATGCCGATCTTCTTCCCCTTCTTCCGGGCCGTCGTAATCACCGACGCCATCATTGATGTCACCGCCTGGTTACGCTCATCGAACAGATGGGCGATGATCTCGGAATCTCGATCCACCCCAAGCGTCAATTGGGTAAGATCGTTGGACCCGATGGAGAATCCGTCAAAGACCTCAGCGAACTGATCCGCCAACACGACATTGCTCGGAACTTCGCACATGACGTAGATCTCGAGCCCGTTCTCACCGCGCGTAAGCCCATGCTTCGCCATTTCAGCCTGGACCAGTCGCCCTTCTTCGACGGTGCGGCAGAACGGGATCATGAGCTTCACGTTGGTGAGTCCCATCTCGCCACGGACTTTCTTCATCGCACGGCACTCCAAGGCAAACCCGGCCTGATAGCGTGAATCGTAGTAGCGAGACGCACCGCGGAAGCCGATCATAGGATTTTCCTCTGTCGGCTCATAGCCCCTTCCGCCGATGAGGTTCGCGTATTCGTTGGATTTGAAGTCACTGAGTCGGACGATGACGTCCTTGGGATAGAAGGCTGCCGCAATCATCGCAACCCCTTGGGCCAGCTTGTCCACGAAGAACTGGGCCTTGTCGGCGTAGCCCACTGTCAGTCGGTCGATCTCAGCCTTGACCGCGGCATCGTCCAACCGGTCATAGTTGAGGAGTGCGAGGGGATGTACCTTTATATAGGTGGAGATGATGAACTCCTCTCTCGCCAGCCCGACGCCGTCATTGGGGATGAAGGACAACGCGAAGGCCTCTTCCGGATTTCCGACGTTCATCATGATCTTGGTCCTCGGTCTTGTGAGGTCGCTGAGCTCAACGCGCTGCACGGTGAAGGGGAGTGCCTCTTCATAGACAAATCCCGTATCACCCTCGGCACAGGACAGCGTGACCATCTGGCCGTCCCGCAGCACCTCCGTGGCATTGCCCGTTCCGACGATAGCCGGAACGCCGAGTTCTCGACTCACAATGGCGGCATGGCATGTTCTGCCGCCGCGATTCGTGATGATGCCTGACGCCTTCTTCATCACCGGCTCCCAATCCGGATCCGTCTTGTCCGTGACCAGCACGTCGCCGTCAGTGAAGTCGCGCAACTGCTGGAGGTGTTTGACGACGCGAACCGGCCCAAGGCTGATTTTGCTGCCGACACTTCGGCCGGTGAGCAGCACCTTGCCTTTCCGACCTAAGCGATACAGTTCGAGCGAGTCTTGGCGCTTTTGCGACTGCACGGTTTCCGGCCTGGCCTGGACGATAAAGAGTTCGCCCGTATGCCCGTCTTTCGCCCATTCCATATCCATGGGGCTGGTCCGACCCTTCTTGGCACTGTAATGGTCTTCGATCACGCAGGCCCATCGTGCCAACGTGAGAATCTCGTCGTCTGTGATCGCAAATCTGGCGCGATCATCGGGTGGAACCGGCACATTCTTGACCAACTTGCTTCCGCCGACATCGTACACGAGCTTGAACTCTTTGCTGCCCAGTATCTTCTGGAGGATCGGCCGGAATCCCTGCCTGAGGGTGGGCTTGAAGACATAGTATTCATCGGGATTCACGGCCCCTTGCACGACGTTTTCTCCTAATCCATAGGAGGCATTGATCAGCACGGCATCGCGAAAGCCGGTCTCCGTATCGATCGAAAACATGATGCCGGATGCGCTCAGATCCGACCGCACCATGCGTTGGACACCGATCGACAGCGCAATCTTGAGGTGATCAAACCTCTTATCAACCCGATAGGAGATCGCACGGTCCGTGAAGAGTGAGGCAAAACACCGCTTGCAGGCATCGAGCAGCGCCTGATGGCCCTGCACGTTGAGATACGTTTCCTGCTGGCCGGCAAAGCTGGCATCCGGAAGATCTTCTGCGGTTGCGCTGCTCCGGACCGCAACATCCACGAGATCAACATGCCCATCACTCAGCCGGTCATAGGCCTCTACGATGGCTTGTTCGAGATCCTGCTGGAGACTGGCCGCCAGCATGGCCTGACGGATCTGTCTCCCCCGCTGACGGAGATTGTCCAGGTCGCGCGTGTCCAGCCCATGGAGTATCTGTGTGATCCGCTGATCCAACCCGGTCTCGCGAAGAAACGAGCGATAGGCCTCGGCCGTAATGGCAAACCCATTGGGAACCTTCACACCCCGTGAGGCCAATTCCCGGTACATCTCGCCCAGCGAGGCATTCTTACCCCCAACCAACGGGATATCGTCGATTCCAATGTCCTCAAACCAGCGGATCCTGGCTTGGGTAGTGGTAGCGGTATACGACATGTCTCAACTCCTTCTGCCACTTTTCTCGTGGCGCTATTTTTCAATGACGAAGCCCGCAGCCTTCCAGCCGTCCAATCCACCGTAGAGGCTCAGCACGTTCGCGTAACCGAGCATCCTCAGTACGGCTAACGCGATAGCACCCCGATGTCCGGTTTTGCAGTAGACAATCAATGACGCCGCTTTGTCGCCCGGGAGGTCGTCGATGGCTGTCATGAGACTGCGGAGCGGGACGTTTTTGGCGCCCGGAATATGCTCAACCGCAAACTCGTTTGGTTCGCGTACATCGAGCACGTGGGGTACGCCGGTGGCGATCGCCTTCTCGGCCGCGACGCCCTTGATGCTGTAGTAGTCGTCGGGCATCGCGGCAAGCATCTGTTCTGCGGCGGTTCGCACCGGTGTTGACATCCACTCATGTGTCGCGGCGGCATCACTGACCTTCGCCGCATGTACCGGGCCGACCAGAACAGCGCACAGAACCAATGCGGTGCCGCTGCATGCTCGTTGTGCTAAGGCCATGGCTGCCATCCTCTCTCATCGATTGTGCGAGTTCTGTCGGCAGAAGAGCTGCCACCCCAGCATCACATACACGGGTCGGTCCCCTCTATTTCACTTCTCTCACCATGTCGATGGCGCCGCAGGGACATTCCTCCGCGCAGAGCCCGCATCCTTTACAGTAGTCGTAGTTGATCGCATACCGCTTCCCAGGTCCGAGCTTGATCACGGCGCTGTCGGGACACACCGCATAGCAGTTGTCACAGTTGAAGCAGTTGCCGCAGGACAGACAGCGGCGTGCCTCCAAGAGCGCGGTGTCCGCATCAAGGCCGCCGACGATCTCATCAAAACTCGACCGACGCCGCACCAGATTCAGTAACGGCTGCTTCGAGGCGTCTGCGTCGGTGTAGTACCAGGTGTTCAAACGGCTGAAGGTCGCCGGCTCATGAGCTTCCGGTTTGACGTACGCGGAGCCGCGCAAATAGGCATCGATGTGGCGGGCGGCCTTCTTCCCCTGGCCGGTGGCCACCGTGACGGATTGCTCGCCTGGCACCATGTCTCCGCCGGCGAAGATACCGGGACGGCCAGTCATCATCGTCCCATCCACTTCGATGGTTCCGTCCTCCCGTACACGCAACCCGGATACCCGACGAAGAAAACCGGTATCGGCCCGTTGCCCCAACGCCAGAATCACGCTATCGGCTTCGATCCTTTCGAAGCGACCGGTCGGTTGTGGTTTCCCTTGTTCATCGAGTGCCATTTCCTCGACTGTCAATGTCGATTCGTCACCTTGCGCGATCCTTCGTAGCCATTGGAACTGCACGCCTTCGTCCTGGGCTTCCGTGATTTCGCTGGCAAACGCCGGCGCATGGCCCAAATCTCGACGGTAAATAATGATGACCGGTTCCATCCCCAACCGCTCGACACTGCGTGCCACGTCGATGGCCGTGTTGCCTCCACCGTAGATCGCGACGCGGCGTCCTAGCTTGGGGCGAGCCGCCCCTTCCATGTCGCGCAAGAACGTGACGGCATCGAGAACCCGCTTGGCATCGACCCCCGGAATTTCGACGCGCCGGGCTAGATGCGCGCCAAGCGCGAGAAAGGCGGCGTCGAATCGTCCTTCCGCCATGGTCGCCTCAAGATCGTCGACTCGGCTGTTCAGCCTAATCGTGACACCCATGGATTGAATTCTTGCGACTTCGGCATCCACGATCTCACGCGGCAGTCGGTACTTGGGGATGCCGTACCGCATCATGCCGCCAGCTTGTGGACCGGCTTCATGAATGGTGACCTGATGCCCCATCCGAGCCAAGTGATAGGCCGTGGAGAGTCCGCCTGGACCGGCGCCGATGACCAACACGTTCTTCCCCGTCCGTGGAGCGCACGCCACCCGCCACCCTTGCGCGATCGCCTGATCACCCAGGAACCGTTCCACCGCGTGAATGCTGACGGCCTCATCGATATGCCCACGATTACAGGCGCTTTCACAGGGGTGATAACAGACGCGGCCGTGGATCGCGGGCATCGGGTTGTCCTGCATGAGCTGTTGCCATGCTTCTTCGTAGGCCCCTTCTTCAGCATGATAGAGCCAGGCCTGAATGTTCTCGCCGGCCGGGCAGGCGTGGTTGCACGGTGGCAAGCGATCGACATAGATCGGTTTCATCGTGCGCCAGTTTCCCGTGTGGTTGGCCAGGCTCGTGTTCGGATCGAGCGTGATGGCAAATGGTGTGCGTTCCATAGGTGCCTCTATTCCATCAGTCCATAAACAGCGATGTTGTCATCTGCCATTGCTTGGATCGCGGCGAGGGCTTCCGTGTCCTGCGGCGGACCGAACAGATGCTTGAATCGAGTCTGTAGCTCCAGATAGCGTTCGACAGGAACTTTGCGGCGAATCGGCGTGGAGCAGATGACTTTTCCGAATTCGGCCTCGAACAGAGGGAACAGCCCGGATTCCACCGCCAGGCGCGCCACCTTCATCGTGTGTGCGGGGTCCGAGCCCCACCCCAGCGGACAAGGCACGTGCACATGGATATACCGAGCCCCGCGAACACCGATCGCCTTCGTGACTTTTCGTTCCAGGTCATGGAGATCGGCCACAGAGGCCGTCGCGACATAGGGGATCCCATGCGCGAGGGCAATCCGTGGCACGTTCTTCCCGTTCCCAATCGGGTTGCCGGGATGCTCACCCACGGCTTGCGTCGTGTTGGTTCGGGCGAACGGAGGGGTCGCCCCCGAGCGTTGGATGCCGGTGTTCATGTAGGCTTCGTTGTCGTAACAGAGATACAGGACGTCATCGTTTCGCTCAAACATCCCGGACAGACAACCGAACCCAATGTCGACCGTCGCTCCGTCACCCCCTTGCGCGATCACCGTCACGTCGTCACGCCTCTTGGCACGAAGCGCCGCGGCGATCCCGCTCGCCACCGCCGGTGCATTGCCGAACAGCGAATGCATCCAGGGAATTTGCCAAGCGCTTTCGGGATAGGGGCTGGAAAAGACCTCCAGACAGCCGGTTGCATTCACGGCAATCAATTGATTGTGGCTGGCACGCATGGCGGCATCGAGCGCGTAACGCGCCCCCAGCGCTTCGCCGCAACCTTGGCAGGCTCGGTGACCGGAGTTGAGCGAATTGGTCCGATCCAACCGGGATTGGACGGTCCGCGTCGCTTCATCGAGCAAACGGTTCCCAGCCGTGAAGGTGCCGGTCTGATAAAACTTTATGCGTTCCGTCGTCATCGCCTCGTCCATCAACTCACTTTCGTTCCGATCACATTCATGGTTTGCAGCATATGCTCCGCGACTGGACCAGCCCGTCGGATGTCGCGCCGTCGAGCGAGCTCCTGCTCGATCACTGTCTTGTTGAGGTCCAAGAAGTACGGTTCTGTCAGACGTTCTGCACGAGCTTCCAGGATCATGTGCTTCAACGAAGATGTGGAGATGGAACGTCCTCCCAATCCTGCAATGACGGTGTGGACGGAAATCTGCCGTCCTTGGAGCGCTGATTGGACGTCGGCAGAGACGATCCCTCCCATGCCGACGGCAAGGTCTTTCTCCACTACAATCACCCGCGTCGTCTTTTCTAGCAGTGCGCTTACCTGAAACTTCGGAAAGGGCCGATAGCATCCGATTTTGACGCAGCCGACCCGGACACCTGTGTTTCGCAGTTCGTCCACGGCGTCTTTGATCGTTCCGATGACCGACCCCATAGCAATCACCGCGATGTCGGCATCCTCCATGCGATAAGCGGAGCAGAGTCCGCCGGATCGTCGCTGAAAATGTTGCTCGAAGGCCTCCACCAATTCCGGCATGACCTCTAGCGCTCGAAGATGTTGTTGGTGCAAGAAATATTTAACTTCGGTAAACGCCTCCGGCCCCACCATGGCGCCGATGGAAACCGGACGTTCAGGATCAAGGACCTGTACCGGATCATAGGGAGGAAGATAGGCATTCACCTGAACGGCGTCCGGCACGTCCACTGGTTCGTAGGCGTGCGTCAGCACATACCCGTCCATGCAGACCATCACCGGGCAACTCAGCGATTCGGCTAGACGGAACGCTTGAATGTGGAGATCGACGGCGTCCTGATTATCCTCGGCAAACAACTGAATCCACCCAGCATCGCGCAACGCCATGCTGTCCGAATGATCGTTCCAAATATTGATCGGCGCGCCGATCGCCCGGTTGGCGATGGTCATGACAATCGGGAGTCCTAGTCCGGCTACGTTGTAGACCGCCTCGGCCATAAAGAGCAGCCCCTGACTGCTCGTCGCCGTGTAGGTCCTCGCGCCGGAAGCCGAGGCGCCAATCAGGACACTCAAGGCGGCAAACTCGGATTCTACGTTCAGAAACTGGCAGCGTCCGATGTGGCCCTGCTTGGTCTTGCGTGATAACCGTTCGACAATGTGCGTCTGTGGGGAAATGGGATAGGCCGCAATGACCTCAGGTTGGCAGAGTGCAATAGCCTCAGCCACGGCTTGGGAACCCTCAATCTGCATGCGCATGGTGTACGATTCCCCTTTGTTCAGTAATAGAAGTGGTGACAACGTCAAACGCTTCCCGCGCGGCAGCCCGATTCGCCTCCCCGACCGCACCTGGGAATTTCTGCTGAATCGCTGACTCCACGGAGGCAAGCCGGATCAGTCCGGTGATCGCGGCGAACGCACCCAGCAGTGGCCCATTGGCAATGGGTCGCTTGAGGTATTTCAGCCCGAGGTCCGTGGCAGAGAACGCACACACATGGCCGAGGGGCAGCGTTGAGAGAAATTCCTCAATGTGGAGTGCATCGAGGGTCTGGGTCGAATTGATCAACACAAACCCGAGGGGGGCGAGCCCTCCGAACAAGTCGACCTGATGCAGGAGCGTCGGATCCTGAATGATGACAACATCAGGGCGCGTCACCGTTTCGCGCGTGCGGATGGCTCCCTCAGCGACGCGGCAGAACGCCACAACCGGTGCTCCCATCCGTTCCGACCCGAAGCTCGGAAAGGCCTGGGCATATTTGCCGTCCATGAACGCCGCCATCGCGAGCAGTTCTGCCGCCGTCACGACCCCTTGCCCACCCCGCCCATGAATGCGGATTTGCCACATCGTGTTTCTCATCACCATCCACCGACCATGCTGATCATACGCTCGGCTCCAACGTGCTCTGGTACGCGCAGTGTGTAGATACCTGGTCGGCTCAACTGCGGTACTACACCGCCGTTTCAACTGAGAGGATCAACGGCCAGGAAGACCTAATTCCACACGAGGCCTCGGCATTCAAGAACGATCTCATCACGCTCGCAGCTCCGAAAACGAATGACGACGCCCGCGATCCGACGGTTCCTATCCGTCTGGCTCTCCATGGACACCTCTCTTGGGTACGATGTTGGGAGACGTCGAATCTCCGACAAGATCCACTCCGTCTCCTGCGCCAGCCGTTGAGCACTGCAATTTCACGAAGTTACTGTCACATCAACTCCGCGACTCAATGTTGGACATTGGGGAGATTGGAAACAATTTCGAGATGACGCTGTGAAGAAACTCCCCAGAAATACACCTTTCTTGATCTGACTGGATGACCTCGTGACTAAGGCGCAAGGTCCAGCAATTGCCGCAAGGGACACACGTGACCGCTGATGGAACCGATATTGGTCTTGATAATGCTCAGGGTGATGTTCTTGGCTGCACTGCCTTGTGGAGACCCTGGCTTGTCTCGACAGACAATGAATTGCTCGGCGCGTCAACGCCACGGCAAATCCTATTTGGTGACTGCGCGATCCAGAATGACTCGTTCTGCATCCAGCCAATCTTCGAGGTGGTAGCCATTTCGGCAGCCGCGCTCAACATACAGTTCATAGGCTCGTGCCGTGATGCGGGCGTGTAAATCGTCGACTGCAGCTTGTGCCGAACCTGCTGCTTTGCGAGTTGACACAGGCACGTTAGGCTGCTCAACCTGCATCGTGTGCGGTTTCTTCTCCCGGAACGGTTGTGTCGTCTGAGCCTTCATGAGCGTCTCCTTTAACGCTAAAAAGTTTTTCCCTCCGTACGAGTCTCCTTGCTGGAAAGAACGCCAACAGCCCGTCATTCTGTGCAACTCCGCACGCGCATGTGATGGAGTCACCCAATAGGCCCGCAGAAACGTTCCGCGCATCAGCACTGAAAACACCACCGCGAACACTGGGCCAGAAGACATCCACGTTCAGGCCCCCGTCCTCTCACCTCACACTCTGGCGTACTGCCGCGCGTCGTGGAAGACATCGCTCGCGAGATGGACCGTGTAGCACCCTCGCTCTTTAGGCATCAGCCGGAGCGCCCCCTCTCGACTGAGCCGATCAATGACGATGAAGACTTGATTCCATGTGAGCTCCGGGCATTCGAGCACGATATCATCGAGAGTGCGCCCCTGTGACCGCACAATCACTTCCAGCACTCGATCATCCGTCTCATGGTGACTCATCATTTCCCCTCCTGCGCAATCACATGACGTTCCTATGGATCCCGCACACTGCAGCATGGGTGCCAGTTACAAATTCTCGGGGCGGGTTTCTTCAGATCCTCAGAACAACGGGAGCTTACGCGGGAGGAAGAGAGGACGGTGCGGACGGATCGCGCTGCATCATGGGGAGTTTCGGTACATTCATTCCCGCCTGGTTGTCGCAGACTTCCTCAACGATGTGGCTAAATACTTTTAAGAGTCTTGTTGGTGGTTTTGGATCACTGGCATGTCGCTCGCTGACGAACAACGTTCCCGAGATACAACATGTCGGTGAGTTAGGGAGATGCTGACGACCTGAGCGCCGGCGACTCTGGCATCCTGAGCCACGGTGCCGGACAGGATCACTTTGGCTCCCGCCACAATCACATCTCCGTTCACCACTCCATCGATCAGCACCTCACCACCGGCAGCATAGAGATCGCCGTTGACGATGCCGGAAATTTCCACATGCGGGCCGAAAGCGAAATAGTCCCCCTGCACAATCTGCCCCGCACGTAAAACGGCCCGCTCCTTCCACGGCGCGCGAGACAACGGTTCATCGGCCTGGGCCGTGGCAGGCAGCATGCACAGGATCAACAACATCACCATACGTGTCGTCATGTGAGTTCCCTCCGAAAGCGCCGCAGGCCATACCCGACCTGGAACCGCGCTCATCGTGGCAGGACGCCGGCGCCGAATCGATAGACCAGATCCCCGCCGAAATAACTCGCAATCAACAACAACAGCCCGCCGCTCAGGCCGATGACCAGCACCAGCATCGGCTGTTCACGCATCCAACCCCAACAAGAGGCCAGACGCAGCCCGAGCAGGCCGAGAAATACCCAGAACACGGAGCCGCCCAGCTCCTCATGAATTTCGATGGCCTGTTTCGGGATGCCGCTGCGTTCCACCGCCTCCTCGGCGAAATGTCCGGTGAGCACCGCCGCTCCGGCCGCCAGGATGCCGAGCACCAGCAGAGACAAGCTGGTGTCCCGAAACTGTTGCCTCCGCCACCGAAACGCCAACGCATCGAACAGGGTGCTCGCCAACAACAATGCAATAGGAAAATGGACGACCATGGGATGGATCGGATGCACGCTCGCTCCTTCGCTCAATAGGGTGAATCGACCAGGTCTCATCCGGAATCGCCAAGGCACAGATGCCCTCTGAAGATCGACGCCTTCCAGATCGGAAGTGCAAGGATGGAGCCCTCCTTCTTCCCGGCGCAGAGGCAGCTGAAAGCTTACAGCAAGATCAGAGATGGAGATGCGAGAGGATGAGAAGGGGGTCGGAATCGGGGAGGACTGCTACAGAGCGAATCCTTGGCTCTGTGGCAGAATGCAACAGAGCCAATGGATCAAAACAAGACACAGAAGCTACCTTGGCATCGAACGGCTCATCGCTCGCTCCTCTCACAGCACCCGAGCTGAGGTCTGCTCCTGTACCGAAAGCAGGAATAGATGTTTGCGACCGGGTTGCCGAAACTCCTGCAGCTTCCCTACGACCAACCCTGCTTGCGACTGCAGCGCAGCGGCATGTTGTTCTTCAGTCACCACCCGGATGGCCCCATGTGTGCGCACCGCTTCACGCACCGCATCCTGACTCGGCAGATCCGGCACCACATTGTCGCGCTTCAGATAATACAGGGCATCTTCATTCTTGGGCCACCCGGGGATATACATGAACAGGGCGGGCTGAGTTCCCAGGGCCAGGGTTTTGATTTCCTCGACGGCCTTCCGGGGCGACGCGGCCTGATCGATCGCGGGAAACACGTAGTTCACCACCAGCACCATGTAGGCGATCGCCAGGGCTCCGACCATGCCGAGTGCCAGGCGTACGCGTGATCGAAGCACGGCATAGAGGAGCAAGCCGGCCAGTGAAACGATCGTCACGATGAACATCGGAGACACCACGGCAGTGGACACCAGCCACCGGCGGCGAAGCGGTGCTGCGCCAAAGAACATCCCGGCGGCGAACGTCACGGGCAACACACCCAGCAACAGGCGGAGCAGGGGCGCCATCGCAGCAGAGTCCTCGGCCGACGAGAACAGCCGGTGATAGTAGTACCCGATCATCAAGCCGATACCGGGCACGATCGTCGTCAAATAGGGCTCCCGTTTGAGTGTCGCCAAGCTGAACGCCGTGAAGAGGCCCAGCACCCAGACGAGCAGCAGCAGCTCCGTGGGATGAGCACGAAACGGTCGTTGGGCCCAGAGCAAGAGCAGCGCCGACGGAAGCACCGCGCACCAGGGGAAAAAGTCGGCCCACATCATCCCCAGATACCAATAGAGCGGGTGCCCGTCGATGGCCGGGCCGGCTTTGCCGATGAATCCGGTATTCCAAGTCGATTCGATGGCTTTGCCGATTCGAAAATGGTGCTGATACCCGGGCCCCAGCATCTGCGCGTATGCCCCCATCATCGCGACAGCCACCGCCAAGCCGGCCCAGAAGTATCTATCTTTCAGCATCCGCGTATCGCGCTGAATGGCGGCATACAGCGCCATCACGAGCAACGGCAGAAAAAACCCGTGCATCTCTTTCAACATCGCACCGAGAGCCATGCTGACGAAGGCGAGCAGATACCAGCGTGAGCTTCGCCCCAGCAGTTGCACCTGAATCCACGCGAAGAGGGCGAGTGTGACTAGAAATGTGAGGGTCGAATCGAATAGCACGCGACGCCCGTACCAAAGAAATACATGGCTGGTGGCGACGACCAGCGCCGCCCAGAATCCCGCGGTCGGAGATACCAGCTTTGCTCCAAGCACATAGGTCAGGATGATGGTGCCCACGGCGGCAAGCGAGCCGGGCAGGCGCAAGGCCACTTCGTGATCGCCCCATATTGATGTCGAGAGATTGAGCAACCAAAAGAACAGCGGCGGCTTATTGAAGTACGGCACATCGTGATAGGTCAGGTCGAAAAATTCACGCCGGCGCCCCATTTCTCCCGCAATGCCGGCATACAGTCCTTCGCTGCCTTCCAATAACGACAGATGGAGATTGGCAAAATAGGCCCAGCCGCCGACCAGCGCCAGCAGCGTCATCTCAAGACATCGACGCGCCACCGGATTCCACCACTCCATCCCATCTTCCCCTTCCCGTTTCATTCCTCCTCCTATGAACACTCATTCGACGCTTCGCAGCATATTCAACATATCGGCAGATTTCGCATCGACATCCACGAAGTGTGTGATGGAGCCCCCAAACACACGCACTATCAACGGCCAATTAATGGTTCAAACATGGCGGGCAACGAGATCGATCATGTTGGACAGCTTGCAAATGGGGTTTTGGCGTTCCGACGCAACTATGCTCATGGTCCCCGACCAACCCTTTTACCATCAGCCCCTTACACCCGCATGCCCCTGCGCTCTATCATACGGCTTCACGCAACAAGACCACAATTGATCGAGCCCTCACTTGGCAGCCAAGCGACCGACGAACCGGTTCTGGTCCCGTTTCGAAAAGCTTTCCCAGGCTCGGGAAGCTCGTCGATCACCCGCCTCCAGTCCGGCACCTGACTTTCCTAGCAGGATGCGGAAAAAGTCCGCCAGCGGCATTCTCGCAAGACACTGCCGCCTCACTATCTCGACGGCGTTCACAAGCGTGGTGCGCTTTATTCAGCGCGTCGTGAACCTCAAACGCTCAACGTACGGCCACGGGAAAAGGGCTTGTCTTGGCAGGCTCGGGGTGGGCGGGTACGAATGAACGATTCGCCTCCGGGACACCGGGCGCTCACCGACTCGCGCCCGTCCACAGACGTGACGCTGCGGCCTTGCTGGACGGCCTTTTTGCGCATCCTGCGGACGATTCTGACACCGACACGGCACGTGAGCTAATCGCGGCGTCTGACGCAACAATCGAGTTTTTCCGCAGCCTGCTGGGAGCCTGTCCGACATTAGGAAACACGAAAGTTTCGTGTGCACACATTCGGCTCAGGATCAACGATTTCAATTCGATCAATATGATTTCATCCTCCCATATCAGTCAATTTCGGCAATGTCGGACAGGCTCCTAGAAGCCCAGGTAGGGGAAACAGGCGTGCCTCCGAGATGGGCGTGCGCGGTGAACCGATGG
>JAHBXU010000010.1 GCA_019636315.1 Planctomycetaceae bacterium
AGTTGCTGCAGCAGTCGATTGACGTGCCTGCCGAAGGTTCGAGCCCATTGGAAACAACAGTGCCCGGCGGACTCGGTCGGTTGCTGATCACGTTGAACGCCCCGGGCGACGCCCTCGATCTCGACAACAACGTCACGTTGATCGAGCCCAAGGTGCGGATGCTGACGGTGGCGTCCCTGTTCCCCGTGGATTCCATTGAAGCCCGACTGACGCAACGGGTGCTCAACGCAACGCGCGATGTGCAACCAGGCCCGGCGGCCGATGCCAACCTGATCTTTGCTCCGGCCAGTGCGATGCCGGCGCTCGCAGCTGACCAATGGGGATTCGGCATCGGGCCGCTCAATCCGTCGCCGGTGATTCGGAACCAGGCGCAGGACCTGTTAGGGCCGTATTTGATCGAGAAGCAGCATCCGCTCATGGACGGCATCGTCCTCGGCGGGGTGGTGTGGGGCGGTGTGCAGCCGACAGATCTGGATTTGAGGCGGCTGATCAGCGCGGGACGCATCCCACTGTTGGGTCAGGTGGCGGGTCTGGCTGCGACGGTGTATGTGATGAACATCGATCTGTCCCGTTCCAACATCAGCGAAAGCCCGGATTGGCCAATCCTGCTCACCAATCTGGTGGAACGTTGCCGCGACGAGCTGCCGGGGCTGCGGCTATGGAATTATCGCCTCAATGAGACGATTCGATTTCGTGCTGCGCGAGCCGCCGACGACTCTGCTGGACGCGAACTCGCACTTCTGCTCCCCTCCGGACACGCGCGGCCGTTAATCCGGGACCGCAACGACCTCGTCGAAATCACGCGGCTCGACGAAACCGGCATCTATTCCGTGAAAGACGGCGCGACAACCATTGGCGAATTCGCCGTGAACTTTTTTGATAACGACGAGTCGTCGCTGACCGCGCTGGCGCCGGGGGAACGAAAACCCCCGTCGTCGGCTGCAGAGTCGCGACTCTCAATCGATGATCCCTACTCATGGCTGATGGCGCTGGCCATACTCATCCTGCTGGCGGCGATCGTCACGGATTGGTACGTGCTGCGGCCCCGAGGAACCGTGGAGTGACGGGCCGGGACGCCTGATACCGAGGGATTTCTCACATCTCGTCACTCGGAATGTCAGCGAGAGAATCCCATCCGCGGCCCTTGCCGGCGCTTCGGTTACGGTGCTGTTGCTTCGCACCTATTCACCGTGATCGGCATCTTGCTGGGGGCGCCGGGGATCTCGCGCACGAGTCGCGGCACGGCATAGCCCGGGAGTCGTGAGCGCAGTGAATCAACGAGGCCCACGGCTCGGTGGTCGTCAACTGCGAAATGAGCGGTCCCCTCGACACGGTCGAGTTGATGCAGGTAGTAGGGCATCACCCCCAGGTCGACGAGCCGCTCGCATAAGTCGGCGAGGACGTCAACGTCATCGTTGACTCTCCGCAGCAGCACCGCCTGATTGAGCGTGGGGATGCCGGAACGGACCAGGAACCGTAATGCATCGGCGCAATCGGCGACGATTTCCGCCGGATGGTTCGCATGCACGACGACAATCGGAGCGAGTGCTGTTGATCGAATGAAGTCAATGAGTTCCGCCGTCATGCGATCCGGCAGAACGACCGGCAAACGCGTGTGGATGCGTAATCGACGAACATGTGGCACGGCGTCGATCCGCGCGATGAGCTGTTTCAGCCGAACATCCGTCAGCATGAGCGGGTCGCCGCCGCTGAGGATCACTTCGTGAAGTGACGCATCCTGGGCAATCTCGGCGAGAGCCGGCTCCCATTCTTCCAATCGACGGGGCTCCTCGCCATAAGGGTACTGGCGGCGGAAGCAGTAGCGGCAATGAACCGCGCACGAGCCGGTGGCGATCATCAGAGCGCGGCCCTGATACTTGTGCAGCAGGCCCGGCGCCCGGCGGGCCGCGTTGTCGCCGACGGCGTCCACGACATAGCCGGGAATCGCATCCAACTCCGCGTCGAGAGGGAGCACCTGACGCAGGAGCGGGTCGTCCGGATTGGCGACCGTCATCCGCCGCAGATAACTCTCAGGAACCATCAAAGGGAAGAGTCCAGCCGCGCGGCGGGCCGGGCCTCGCATGTGATCGGGCAGGGAGAGCCGATCGAACAACGTGTCGACGTCGCGAATTGCGGTCGCCAGTGAACGGTGCCAATCGCGGGGCCCGTTGTCAAATTGCTCGCCTAATCCGGCAGTGGACAATGGCTTGGCAGCATCCTCCCGTCGGCTCGTTGGGGGCGCCTCCGTTGCCGAATTCCCGTTGTTTGGCGACATTTCCACGCCGTTTGCCATCTGCTATTCTCATCCGCGCGTATTTCCAGGCTTCACAGTAGCGAACCTCAAGGCGGAAGACCAATGCCCAGCATCAACGTGGGGGAGTTTCGTAAGGGAATGAAAGTCCTCCTCGAAGGACAGCCCTGCGAAATCCTGTCGGTCGATTTTAAAAAGCCCGGCAAAGGGCAGGCGGTGTACACAACCAAGCTCCGAAACCTGCTCAATGGCAAGATTTACGATTTCAAGTACCGCAGCGGCGAATCGTTGGAGTCGGCCGACATCCGCAATTCCGATGGGATGTATTCGTACTACGACGGCACCAATTACATCTTCATGGACAACGAGAGCTTCGAGCAGGTGGGGCTTTCGGCCGACGTGTGCGGTGACCAGATGCGGTTTATTCCCGAGAACACCGAGTGCGGGCTGCTGTACTGGAACAACCAGTTAATCTCGGTTTCGCCCCCCAAACACATCACGCTGGAAGTCACTTATACGGAACCGGCCGCCCGAGGTGATACGGCCACGAACGTGACGAAGTCCGCGACCGTTTCGACCGGCGGCGACGTGCAGGTTCCGGCGTTCATCGCCCAGGGGAACCGCATCAAGATCGACACGGAGAGCGGCGCCTACATCGAGCGCGTGAACTGAGGAACAGCGAGTTCGACCGGTTTCGATCCCTTCGCTTCCCAAGCCGACAGCTTGGCTGTCGGACGATGACAGTTCAAAACCCGAGACGCCAAGACAGCCGAGTCGTGGCCGTTCGGCGACGGAGCCTTCGGCTTGGGATGGCGCGAGCGGCAACTACGCCAGCAGTTCGCGGACAACGTGTCCGTGCACGTCGGTGAGTCGAAAGTGGCGACCCTGGTAGAAGTGGGTCAGCCGCTCGTGATCGAAACCGAGCAGATGCAGGATCGTCGCCTGCAGGTCGTGCACGTGCACCGGGTTCTCCGCGATGGAGAAGCCCAGTTCATCCGTCGCGCCGTAGACAAAGCCCGGTTTGATGCCGCCGCCTGCCATGAACATGGTGTAGCAGTCGGGGAAATGGTCGCGACCAAGAATGTCTCCTTTGGCGGTGCGGCCTTCCCGGAACGGCGTGCGGCCAAACTCGCCGCTCCAGATGACGAGCGTCTCGTCGAGAAGTCCGCGCTGACGCAGATCGCGAATGAGTGCGGCTGCCGCGCGGTCCATCGGCCGGCATTTCTCGGTGAGGCCGTCGCGGATGTCTTCCTTGGGACCCGTGCCGTGAAAGTCCCATCCCCAGTCGAAGAGCTGCACGTATCGGACGCCGTTCTCGACGAGCCGCCGCGCGAGCAGGCAATTATTCGCGAAACTCGCTTCTCCGAGTTGGGCGCCGTACGCTTCCAGCGTGGCCGGTGTTTCGCGCGTGATGTCCATCACCTCCGGCACACTGACCTGCATGCGAAATGCCAGTTCGTACTGCGCCACACGCGTGACGGTTTCTGCACTTCCGAGTTCGGCGGCCTGCAACTGGTTGAGGCCGTTGATGGCGTCAAGCGAACGGCGCCGCATCGCGCGGGTCATGCCTGGCGGATCAGACGCATACAGGACAGGGTCTCCCTGCGAGCGGCATTGCACGCCCTGGAACACTGACGGCAGGAACCCGCTCCCCCAGACCGACTGACCGGCGCTCGGGTTGAGTCCGCTCGATACGAGTACGACGAATCCCGGCAGGTTGCTGCTTTCGCTGCCCAGACCATACGTCACCCAGGACCCCATCGCCGGCCGGCCCATGCGAGGCGAACCGGTATAAAGCAACAGCTCGGCCGGGGCATGATTGAACTGCTCCGTGTACATCGAGCGAACAATGCAGAGTTCATCGGCGATCCCGGACAACTGCGGCAGGCAATCAGAAAACCACGCGCCGCTCGGCCCATGCTGTGCGAACTTGTGCGGCGTCCCCAGCAACGTCGGCCGCGCCGAGGTGAACGCGAACTCCTTCCCTTCATAGAACTCATCTGGACAGGATTCGTCGGTCCTCCGCACCAGTTCCGGCTTGTAATCGAACAAGTCGAGATGTGGGGGCGAGCCCGTCATGTGCAGGAAGATGATGTTCTTGGCGCGCGCGGAGAAATGCGGCTGGCGCGGCAGGAGCGGCGTGCGGTCGTCGATCGCAATGCCGCTCGAACCAGCGGCGTCCTTCGCAAGAAGCGTCCCCAGCGCGATCCCGCCGAGGCCGACATGACAATCGGCGAGGAAGTGGCGCCGCGTCAACGCCGCCGCTTGATTGTGCTGAAACTCTTGCATGTTGGTCGGTTCCGGACTCGATACTTGCTGGGGGGCACAGCCCACCCTGTTTCTCTGCTTCTATGCCTGTCATGGACGGGCGAGCGTCTCATCCAGGTTGAGGACGACATTCGCCAATACCGTCCACGCTGCCAGTTCGACAAAATCCACCCCTTCGGGCGCGGGACCGAGCGGTTCGATCGCCAGTTTCTCTGCCGCAGTGGGGTCTGCCTGAAGCTGCGTCATCGCATCGTGCAGCGTTTCCAGGAGGATTTCGTTCTCGGCCGATGTCGGAGGACGGACCAACGCACTGCGAAACAGAACCTTGATACGATCGTTCGTGTCCATTGGCTCCGGCGATAGAACGCGGCGGGCCAGGCCCTGCGCGGCTTCGATGTACACCGGATCGTTGAGCGTCACTAATGCCTGCAGCGGGGTGTTGGTTCGATTACGGCGGATGGTGCAGAACTCGCGGCTCGGCGCGTCGAACGTCACCATCGACGGATAGGGCGCCGTGCGACGCCACTTGGTGTACAGGCCGCGGCGATAACGATCCTCGCCGGGACTGGTCTCCCAGTCGGTCGAACCACCGAACGCGGCCCGAAGGCCCAACTTGGGACGCTCCGGCTGGACCGAGGGACCGAGCATTTTATCGCTGAGTAATCCGCCAATCGCCAGCGCCTGATCGCGGATCATTTCGGCCGGCAAGCGAAACCGGGGACCGCGGGCAAGGAGACGGTTCTCCGGATCGATCGATTCCAACTCCGCCGACGTCCGTGATGATTGCCGATAGGTCGAGCTGGTGACGATCTCCCGCAGCAGCCATTTCGTGTCCCATCCGTGTCGCATGAGCTCGACGGACAAATGATCGAGCAATTCGGGATGCGACGGAGGTTCACCTTGAGTGCCAAAGTCTTCGCTCGTGCGCACAAGTCCCAGACCGAAGAGCTGCTCCCAGAATCGATTGACGACCACACGGGACGTCAAGGGATTCTCCTCGGAGACAAGCCAGCGCGCGAGGTCGAGACGCGTGGGGTTCTCGACACCGGACAAGGATGGAAACGCGGCCGGGAACGCAGCGCCCACCTCATCCCCCAGCACGCGATAGTTGCCCCGCAATTGAATGTGGGTCTTTCGCTGCGCATCGCCTGCGAGCGACGCCATGATGGGCGTCGCGACCTCCGGCTTGATCGCCGCCAATTCATCCTGGGCTTGTCGCAGGCGCATCCGGTCGGGATCCGATTCCCTGGCGACGAATCGGAGATAGGCCGCAATTCCCGCGCGATGATCGTCGGTGAACTGATCACTGTGCTGCGGCGGCTCGATTGCCAGGCTGACTTCGGGGGATTCCTGGAAGCGGACGGCGTGGAGCGGCCTTCGCTCGGGATCGAGCAGCACGACCCGCCAGTTTGCGAGCCGCGCATGCAGACCCGTGTCGGTGCGATTCCAGACGACGACGCGATCGATGATCGCCGATTCTTCCAGTTCGACTTCCCACCAGGGGTTGCGTTCGTTTTCCGTGTGCGTGACGGAGTTGGAAGCGAAGTCTCCGCTGGTGTTGCCGTCGACGGCCCGCCGCGCATCGGCCCCGTAGGCCGTGCTGGACTGCTTGGGCGCCCCGGTGACGGCGACATTCTGTTCCCCCACGAAGACCTGGACCTCCGCAAGGTGTAAGACGGATTGCTCGTTGAAGAGTTCGATGCGGACGGTGCGGGTCAGCAGCGGTCCCTCAGGCAGCGGCATTTCGTCCGTTGAGGCGGGTTCGTTTTCTGCGGAATCCCGTCGCGCGACTTTCGCTGTCAGATCGGCGATCTCGCTCTGCAGGGCGGCCTTCGATGCCAGTTGGTCGGGAGTGTATTCGCTCAAGAGTGGGGATTCGTCGGGACGATCGGCGTCCTGCGTCTGATTGACGATGGCGAAGAACCGAAAGTAGTCCTCCTGAGAAATCGGATCGTATTTGTGGGAGTGGCACTGGGCGCAGGCCATCGTCAGGCCCATCCAGACCTCCATCGTTGTGTTCACGCGGTCGACAACGGCTGCGTTACGGAACTCTTCGTCGTTGGTTCCGCCCTCGCTGTTGGTCATCGTATTGCGATGGAAGGCCGTGGCGATCAATTGATCGTTCGACGGGTCCGGCAGCAGGTCGCCGGCGATCTGTTGGATGGTGAATTCATCGAACGTCATGCCGTCGTTGATCGCCTGGATGACCCAATCACGGTATCTCCAGATGGTGCGTTCCGAATCTTGCGCATAGCCCTGCGAGTCGGCGTACCGCGCGAGGTCGAGCCAAATTCGCGCCCATCGCTCACCGAAGGCGGGGGATGCGAGCAGACGGTCGACCAGGCGGTCATAGGCATCCGGATGGGGATCATTCGCAAATGCATCCGCTTCGGCAATGGTCGGCGGCACGCCGGTCAGGTCGAGCGTCACGCGGCGGCACAGGCGATAGGGGTCGGCTTCCTCGATCGGTTCAAGTCCGTCCGCTTCGAGTTTCTCAAGAACGAACCGGTCGACTACCGTCCGAACCCATTCTTCCCGGGAGACCTGCGGCAGCAAGGGCGGTTGAGGCCTGACGAACGACCAGTGTTGCGCAAAGGACGCCCCCTCGGCAATCCACTGTCGCAGCGTCGCCTTTTCTGCTTCATTCAGACCGGGACCATGCGCGGCGGGCGGCATGCGATCGCTCGGGTCCTGCGAGAAGACTCGCTGGATCAGGACACTCGACTCCGGGTCACCCGGCACCACGGCGCGCAGACCGCTCTCGAGAATGCCCACTGCCGCATCGCGGTCATCAAGCCGCAGGCCGGCCTCGCGCACGTTGGCGTCGGGACCATGACAGGCCAGGCAATGGGAGGTGAGAATCCGCCGGACGTCCCGATTAAAATCGACAGGATGCCCCGCTTCAGCACCCAACGGGGCACAGAAACCGGCCCATGCGACGAATGTCGTGAAAATCGAGGAAGATCGGCGGTCCGGTTTCGTTAGCATCTTTGGACCTGTCAGGGTTCCGCAAGCGCGGGCTGGATGGTCGTCGAGCAATCGGCGTGCGCGCTCCAGGAGGGTTTCGCCATTATAAGCGAGACTTCCGACCGAGTGAAAACCCGGCGTCGTGGGAATCGCATCCTGCATTGGCCGCCGAATTGACTTGCGGGTTCCTGCCTGATGAAGATAGATGTGCGTCGAGAGCGATCGACAAGGCGGGCCTCCGCCGCGCCGCTCCCTGACGCGGAGGCAAACCAGTTGAAAGGGTGACGTCATGAGCGGTCGGTCATGGCTGAGAGTTGTCGCGATTGTCGCCTGCTGCAGTGGCGTGTCGTCGGTTTCGGGCGACGAGATCGCCGACCAGGCGCGCAAGATCCTGCAGGACCGCTGCGGTGCGTGTCACGGCAAAGTGAACCCGCAGAACGGGCTCAACGTTCTTGACTTCGCCGCATTAAACGAGAACGGGTACGTCGCAGCCGGCAAGCTGGATCAATCCCTGCTGTGGGAGCGGGTCGCGACGGCCGATGAGGATTCCATCATGCCGCCGGGGCAGCGATTGCCCGAGGCGGAATCCGCCATCCTGCGTCAATGGATTGAAGCCGGAGCGCTTCCGCCGTCCGAGGGCGTCATCCGCCGTCCGTTCGTCTCGACAGCGGATATCTTCGCTGCTGTCGCCGCCGACCTCCGCAAGTTCCCGACGTCGGACCACGAGCGTCTGCGGTACTTCAGCATATCGCACCTGCATAATAACCCCACGGTTTCTGACGCCGACCTGCGAACATTTCGTGCGGCCCTCTCGAAGCTGGTCAACAGCCTGAGCTGGGAGCCGGTAATTGTGCTGCCCGAAGGCGTCGACGAACACAATACGGTCCTGCGAATTGATCTCGTGAGCCTGGGCTGGGACAAAGACAACCTGTGGCACCGGATTCTCACCGATTACCCGTACGGCATGTCATACGATTCGGCGACCGACGCCGGGTTGTCTGGCGACGCGAACTTCGTCTATGACGCGACGGGTTCCCGCATTCCCATCCTCCGGGCGGACTGGTTCATCGCAAAGGCCGGCGTGCCGCCGCTGTATCATGACCTGTTGCGCCTGCCGAGCGGCGACAACGCGGCTGCGGAGCTTGAGAAGCTTCTGAGCGTCGACGTCGCCCGGGATTTTCGTGAGAACCGCATCGCACGGGCCGGGTTCATTAAGAGCAACGTTTCGCAGCACAACCGACTCGTCGACCGACATCCTTCCGCGTTCGGCGCCTACTGGAAGAGCTACGACTTTGGCAGCAGTGCAGGGCGGCAGTCGCTCTTGCAATTCCCGCTCGGCCCCAAGTTCGACGGCAATCCGCACGAGCGCGCCGCGTTTGAACACGATGGCGGTGAATTGATCTTCAACCTGCCGAACGGACTGCAGGGATACCTGCTGGTGGACGAAAAGGGGGCTCGCATCGACCGCGGCCCGATCAACGTGGTGTTCGACAGCAAGAAACCGCTGGGCAACAGTGAAGTCATCAACGGCATCTCCTGCATGGTCTGTCACGTCCACGGGATGCAACCGTTCCAGGACGACGTCCTCAGCGGCAACGGGCTGCAGGGGACTGACAAGCAGAAGCTCGAACGGCTGTTCCTGACGCAGGACAAAATGGACCGCTTCCTGGAGATCGATCGCAGTCGGTTCCTGAAGGCGCTGGACGAGGCCACCGGACCGTTCCAGCGCGGTCCGGAAGAGCAGACGCCGATCACCGAGTTCCGAGAACCTGTCGGTGCGATCGCGCGGCAGTTCACCGAGAACCTGACGTTCGAGGACGTCGCCGCGGAACTGGCGGTCGAAGACGCGGAGTCGCTCAAGCCGCTGTTCAACGCACAGGCCTTCCGCAAGTTCGGCCTGGGCGTCCTTGTGGACGGCAAAGTCATCAAGCGGGATGCGTTTGAAAAGCTCACACCGTTCTCTGTGTACCAGGAAGTCGCCGACCAACTGGGGAACGGAACTCCGGAGCGCGTCTTCGAGTAACGGGGTGGGGCCGTCGCTGCGTTGAATCGTTAATGTGCGTCATCGGCCGGAGTCATGCTGCCCGGCGACATCCTCCGGAACAGTCCGCCAACAGGAATCACCAGGTCGACCGAAGCCAGGCCAACCAGTTCGGTTCCACGTTCGAGGCACCAGTCATCTCGTCGTCCAATTCACCTATCCACTGGCTCACTGAAGAAGCCTGCCATGAAAGCCTTCGCCCTCACACTCTTTGCGATGCTCGCGCTCCTGCCTGCAGCCGGGGCGGCTGATGAGCTCCAAGCCTTCAACCGCTTCGACGCCGCGAAGAAGGTCGCAGACATTCTGATGCAGATCGCGCCCGATCAGCAGCGATTTTTTGTGAAGGAGTTCCGCGGCATCGCCAGCAATAACATTGGCCTGTCCAAGCTGGTGGGCGATCAGTTGGCCAAAGCGGGCAAGACCATCGAGTCTGGTGCGCCCATTGAAGTGGAGGGCCGGTTGATGCGACTGCCGCGCGATGAATCCAAGGAACTCACCGGCTTCACAATTCAAGGAAGTGTGTTCCTGAGCGGCGGCAGTACACGGCGTTTCTCTGTGAACGTCATGAACCGGGACGACGGGCTGTCCACAGTGGGCGATACCGGGGAAGCGAGTGCTCCACCAAACGCCAGTCCGGGCACGCCCCCTTCCGTGCAACCGACGATCGTTGAGTCCGAGGTGCGTGCCAGTCCGGACAATCCGTACGGGGTAGAGATTCTCGTGGAAACGTCCCCTGGGAACTATGTGCCGGTTACACCGCGTGTCGTCGACGATCTGATGCGGGTGAGCCTGCAACCCGGGGCGATCTATGCCGTGAAGCTGCACAACCGGACGGACTTTGACGCCGCCGTGGAGGTATCGATCGATGGTCTGAGCCGCTTTGCGTTGGCGGACAATCCTCGGTTCGTCAATGGCCGCGATCTGATCTCGCCGCAAAGCCATCGAATTATCACCGGGTATTTCCGCAATGAGCAGCTGGTGGATGCGTTTCAGATTGGCGAACACTCCAAGAGCGTCGCCGCCCAGACGTTGCCCAACCCTCAGGACATCGGTACCGTCACCGTCACCTTCGCCGCCGCCTGGGAACGTGGCACAAAGCCGCCGCCAAATGAGCCGGACGTCGCGAAGAATGCCCCACTGGGCACAATCCGCGGCCCGCAACGGGTTGACCCGACCGTGGCTGTCGAGCGGGACATCGGCGCCATTCGTGCCGTCGTCAAAGTTCGTTATTGAAGTCGATCCTCGCGGATCTGTGTAGAGAATTGTCCCCGCTGAGGTGCATTCCTGCGGCATGCGGCGAGTCTTCCACTCAGGGCTCCTTTCGGGTTGATAAGCATCCTGCGGGCCGTCAAGTCTTAGGAGGCAAAGTTCCTTGAAGAATTCTCAAGCGTCGATTGACACCCAAAACCGGTGAGTTATTCTGCTCAAAGTCAACGACTTGCCCACTCCAGCACTCATGCCGAGTGCTTACTGTGGAAACAGGTGTGCAGTCAACTTTCTGCAAGAAAACTGAGGAGCAACCAATGAAACGAGCGGGTGTCATTACGATCCTGGTGGCCCTGGTGGCCGTGTTCAGCATGGGTGATCAGGCCGAAGCCGGCCGTCACGGCTGCGGCGTGCGGCGCGCTCGGTGCCGCGGCCATCGTCACCACACGACGTGCTGTGCGACGGCGTGTGCGACGTGTGAATCATCCTGCGATTCCTGCGGCTCGTCCTGCACCGGTGGCTGCGACGCCTGCAGCGGTGGTGCGGCTCCGGCCGATCTGCCGGGTGGCGAGTCGGCTCCGGCTCCGGCCGCCGATGGGGGCGTCGTGCCGCCTCCGCCGGGTGGAAATCCGAACAGCACCGAGCTTCGTGGCTCGCAGCCCTAGTCTCTCGTTGGACTTCAACGAGTACGCTCACTCCCTCGCGTGTGAGATCATCAACAGGCCCGGTCCTCCGCAGGAGGCCGGGCTTGTTTCATTGATGGAGACCTTTCTCCCCGCCTGAAAACGATGGCCGCGTGATGATTTTGTGGAAGAACATGTCGTCTCGGACGTTGTTCTCACACGACGCCCCGAGGGGGGGAGGGTTCGCTTTGTGGCGCGGTGCGCGCAATCCTGCGGCGGCAAGGGCATGACCGATCGGCGGCCAGAGGCCGGTTGAAATCCCCAAGTCCCTCCATCAAGATGCTTTCGGGCGTTCAGACATGTGACAGGCAGCCGTTCGCGCAGGTCTTGTGTGCTTCAGCCGGAGAATGTCAATGGACGGGATCCTTCGATTTCACGTTCTGCTTCGACTGGCCCTCGTCGCCATCGGAGGGATCGTCACGTCTGCGTCTGGCGCCGACGAGAACCCCGTGCTGGTGCTCAATTCCAGCGGTCACACGGCCTATATCCGGGACGTATTGTTCGCCGATGCCGGCACCGTGGTCTCGTCCAGTTATGACGGCACCGTTCGCGAATGGGACGTGAACCTCGGCCAGACGACGCACATCTATCGCGGCGAACTGGGCGAAGGCAGCTTCGGTGAAGTGCATGGGGCGGCTCTCACCCCAGACCGCCGTTTTCTGCTTACCGGCGGGTGGTTTCATCCGGACGAAAACGGCCCGCACGAAGTTCGCATTTACGATCGTGCCACCAGAGCACTCGTACATGTCATTCACGGCCATCAAGGACCAGTCCGCGCCATCGCGGTCAGTCCCGACGGACGCTTTGTCGCGACCGGAGATTACCGAGGGCTGGTCTACCTGTGGACGATGGGACCGGATGGCCGCCTCACGCAGATCAACGGCTTTCAAGGGCATCAGGATCGCGTGACCCGCATCGCATTCGCCCAGGCCGGGCCGCCGCGGCTCGTGTCGATCGGCTATGACAAGTTGATCCGCTTCTGGAGCTATGAGGGGGGCCAACTGAAGTTCATCACCACCGGCCAGATGAATGACGTCGATGCGCGATGGTGGATCGCGCCGCATCCATCGCAGCCACTGGTCGCGATCTGTGGGTACGATACTCAGCTCGGGCGTGCGCCGATCGGGCAGGTCGCCTTCTTCTCCACGGATGGCGAGCAACGCGGCACGCCGCTCAATTTGGAAGAAGGCGCCGGAAGCATCGCGTTCTCGCCGGATGGTTCGCGGCTGGTGGTCGGAACCGGCTACCCCGCCAGCACCTCGTCCGCATTTGTCTATGCGTGGCCGACACTGCAACGGCTCGTACACTATCGGGATCACGACCGAACCGTCGCGGCCATCGCCTTCAGTCCGGACGGTCGACGAATCGCCTCCGTCGCCGGGGGAAGTTTGTCAGTCCATGTCTGGGAAGCTGCGACCGGGCAAACGCTGCGCATCCTCGGCAGCCCGACCAAACCGATCTGGAGCGTCGGGTTCAGCGACGACGGAACGAAACTCCTCTGGGGTTCGCACCTGTTCCGACCCGATGATGCGGTCCCGGATCACGAGATCAATCTTCGGGGGGAGCTCGAATGGTCATTCGATCTGACGACGCTCGCGTTTCGCAGTGCCTTACCTCTCATCGGGCAGCCGGGAACCAGGTATTTCACGGGCCAACGGGGGTTGCTCCAGCACGCGGGTCGAGAGATCAAATTGATCCGTGATCAACAGGGGACCGAGTCGATCGCCATCACCCCAGGCGGCAGGCCGTTCGTCACCGGTCGGCAGCACGACAAGATCTTTGGATTGACGTTCCTGCCCAGTTCGCCGCTTCCAGGGGGAGGGGTTCCGGTGCTGATTGCGGGCGGGTTCACGTTGCAGGTTTATGACGGGCTGACGGGCCGGCCAGGCGTGGAACTTTTCGGACACCGCGGCCAGGTGAACGCCGTCGCCCCGTCACCGACGCATCCGTATGCGGCAACGGCCGGCGAAGACAAGACCGTCCGGTTGTGGAACGTTCAGACGGGCGAGTTGCTACTCAGCCTGTTCCATGAGGGGGGCGAATGGGTCGCGTGGACGCCGACGGGACACTACGCCTCCAGCCCGCGCGGCGAGCGGCTGATCGGCTGGCAGATCAATAAAGGCGATGCCGCGCTCCCGGACTTCTTCGATGGGACGCAATTCCACGAGACGCTCTACAAACCTGACGTGCTCCGCGCTTTGTTGGGGACTGGCAGCGTGGCGACCGCCATCGCAGCCGCGGGTGGGGTGCAGGTGACCGTTCAGAAAGTCCTTCCGCCGCTGGTGGAACTTGTGACTCCGACGGAATCGAAGATCAGGCTCACCGACGGACAGTTAAAACTGACGGCGCGCGGACAGACGCGCCAAGAGGAGAATGCTCTTACCAGCCTGACGCTCTATATGGACGGTCGCCCCTTTGAGGGCCGCCACGGGCGCCGGACGCTCAAACCCAACACAACCGGTCCCGTCACGGAGAGTTGGGCGGTCACCGTGCCTCCAGGGGAGCATGTCTTTACAGTCCGTGGATCGACTGCGAAAAGCCATACCGACTCCTCACCGATTCACGTCAATTTTGAATCCAATATTCAAACCGACCGCAAACTCTACGTGCTGGGTATCGGCATTGCGGCCTATGAAGATTCCACAATCGATCGGTTGTTCTATGCCGATAAAGACGCCCAACAGATGTGCCATGTGCTCGCCGACCACGGGCAGAAGATCTTCCGGGAAATCAAGACCCGCCCGCTGGTCAATTCGGGTGCAAATAAGAAGGCAATCCTCGACGGACTCAAATGGCTCAAGGACGAGATGACGGAAAACGACATCGGCGTGGTCCTCTATTCCGGCCACGGCGCCGTCGACCAGAGCTTTGGTGGGTTCTTCTTCCTGCCGGCCGATATCGACGATGAACAGATCTCCGATCGCGGCATTTCGGCGGACTTTTTCAAGAGGGCTCTGGCGGAGATCCCTGGCCGTCTGGTGGTGCTCCTCGACGCATGCCACGCCGGTGCAGTCGGATCAGGGGGACTCCCCTCACAAGCACTGAACGAGGACATGATCCACTCTCTGACCAATGAGCAACCCGGCATCGACGTCATCTGCTCCACCGACGGACAGTCGATCTCGGCCGAGTCCCACGATCTGGAGCACGGCTACTTCTCCTATGTGGTCCTCGAAGGGTTGAAAGGGGAAGCCAACAACCGCCGTTTTGATACGGTCGTCACCAACCTTGAACTCCAAGCCTATGTGGACAACCGTTTGAAGCAGATCACCAGCAGCAAACAAGTCCCTCAGATAGGCAGCTCGAACGTTACGAAGGCCATCCCCCTCACGGAAGATCGGAGCGGCAAGTAGACTCTCGGGATTGGTGACCGTAACGGAATCTCAAATCCGTCGACCGCTTCGCGACATCCACCAGCACTCGGCCTGGCCGTTCGACAATTACTTCGCAGACCACACGATTGACCCATGTCGAATCGACCAGTGACTTTGGCTTTGGGAGGCGGCGGGGCGCGCGGTGTGGCACACCTGGGAGTCATCGAAGAGGTGCTCCGGGCGGGCTGGTCCGTGGAGCGGGTCATTGGCATCAGCATCGGCAGTATGGCCGGCGCGATGTTTGCCTTCGATCCGGACATCGACATCGTTCAGCGGCGCACCCTCGATTTCCTGCTCGCGCCCCAGTTCGTCCAGCGGCAACGGGATTTGTTTCGGGCTCAACCCGGCAAGGATGATGTGACTCGGGGCGGACTCTTCTCCTGGTATCACAATGTGGCGGATTACCTCCAGGCGCATCAGATGCTGTCGCGCGCTGTGACCCGGCGGTCGCTGCTGCCGGGCGCCGTACTTGAAGAGGTCATCCACCACCTGCTGCCGGATGCCGACATTGCCGACGCGCAGATTCCGCTCGGTATCGCCGCGCTCGACCTGCTGACCGGAGAGCGCGTGGTGCTGGAGCGGGGCCCGCTGCGCAGCGCCGTGCAGGCGTCGGCGTCTCTTCCGGGAATCTTTCCCCCCGTCGAGTTCGACGGGCGTCTCCTGTGCGACCTGGGCGTATTGGCCTCCCTGCCGGTTCGGATCGCCCGCAAGTATCGGCCGCGGACTCTGTTGGCGGTTGATGTCGGTTCCAATCTGAAGCCTCTCCGACAGTACGCCACGGCGTTGGACGTGCTGATGCGGATCATCGACATTGGTGAAGCGACGTTTCGCGCCGACTTGCGGGCCGAAGCGGATCTGGTGATTGCACCCAGCGTGGGCAACATTGAGTGGTGGGACTTCAGCGATTCAAAACGCCTGATCGACGTCGGACGCGAAGCGGCGCGCGAAGTGCTGAGCGCGTATCGCCCTGCCCGCAGTCTGCTCAAACGATTCTGGAGCCATTGAATTCACTCCTCTCCGCGGCCGCAGGCGACGTCCTGGTTGTCCCCCGAAAGGTCGGTGAGGCTGACTTCGCGATTCGCCGGCCTCTCAATGGGAGCAATCGTCTGAACCTCGCGAATGATGCTTCGGGTTATGACGATCGCGGGGGGTCATTCAGGTCCATCGCAGGTCAACCCCACGATTCTCACATGGGCTGAAATTTCCCTGTAACACACCACCGGTTTTCACGCTGAAGGTGGTGCGTTCACGATCCTCCGTATTCGGCTGCACCGGCAATCTCACAACATTCGATACCGTAGCAAGTTGTGGAGCAACCCGGCCGCCGCATCCCGGATTTCGATTTGACGCGCGTCACAGGGAGGTTGAGAATTAGGGGGCTGGGAAGTTTCCAATCTTTCACGACGTCGGTCGGGTCAGGCACAGCGAATGGCAGCTCTTCGTTGAGGTCGCGAGGTCCCTTCTTCCACTCAGCAGATCTAACATTTTCTCCTGTCTCCGCCCGATCATGAGGTGACGCTATGGTGTCGCGCAATGGTCAAGGGATGAATGGCAGCGTTCAGCCCCGCGTCTCGTCGCGTTGGCTTCGCTCACTCCGCAGCTTGAGCGGCTTGCGGAGCCTGGGACCGTGGTGGGCCGAAGGAGACGCCGAAAAGCCCTGGCTCAAGCACTACCCGCAGGGCGTGCCGGCCGAACTGTCCTATCCACGTCAGCGGCTCGGATGGCTCCTGGAACAGGCCGCCGAGCGGTTCCCGGATCGCATCGCGTGCCAATACTACCACGAGCAGTTGACCTATGAAGAACTGCTCGCGCGTGCGCAGCGGCTCGCGGCAACCTTCGTCCGGGAAGGGCTCAAACCAGGCGACCGCGTCGGCATTCTCCTACCGAACCTTCCGGAATCTTTGATTGCACACTTCGCCACCTGGATGGCGGGCGGTGTCGTCGTTTCATTGAGCCCGCTGATGGTCGCGGAGGAAGTCACCGCCATGACTGCGGCGACGGGCTGCCGCATCGTCGTGACGCTGGACGTGCTGTCCCCGCTCGTCTGTCAGGGGGGACGGCCGCCCGAGCTGGTGATCCTGTCGTCATTGTCCGGACGGCTGAGCCATCTGGAGCGGCTGGGATACGCCTGGGTGCGGCTGCAACGCATCGGCTTTGGGACCGCATGTCCGCAAACCCGCGTTCAATGGCTCGAAGACGTCCTGAAAGGCGACGCGCTCGGCGACGTGCGCGTTACGGGAGACCTGCACGACCCGGCATTCGTGCTGCCGACCGGCGGCACCACCGGCGCGCCGAAAGCCGTCACGCTGTCGCATCACAACCTGTTGGCGCAGGCGTGGCAGTTGTCGCATTGGTCGCGAGGACATCACGGGGAAGAGAAGATCCTTGCCGTGTTGCCGTTCTTTCACAGCTATGGCCTCTCGACAACGGTCATGATGGGGATGGCCCTCGGGGCGACGCTGGTGATGCACCATCGGTTCCGACCGGCGTCGGTTGTCAGGCTGATCGAAACGCATCGACCGACAATGATGCTGGCGGTCCCGGCCATGCTGGCCGCCATCAATTCGAAAGTGTTGCGCACCGAACATCACGACATGAGCTCGATCAAGGCCATCATGTCAGGGGGAGCGCCGCTTCCCGCGGCGGTTGCTCAGGAGTTCCATGAGCACTCGGGCGCGGTCATCGTCGAGGGATACGGCCTGTCCGAAGCCAGTCCGGTAACGCATGCCGGCCCGCTCGATGGGACGGCCGTACCAGGAACCATCGGCCTGCCGATCCCCGACACCGATGCCCGACTCATCAACCCGTCAAATGGCGAAGTGGTCGCGCCGGGGGAGGTGGGTGAGCTTCTGGTGCGCGGGCCGCAGGTCATGCTCGGCTACTGGAACAATTCGGAAGCGACGGCACGAGTCCTGAGAGATGGATGGCTGCACACGGGCGACCTGGCGACATGCGATGAGCGCGGCTTCTTCAAGATCGTTGATCGCATCAAGGACCTGATCATCACCTCGGGTTTCAACGTCTATCCGGGCGATGTCGAGGAGGTCCTGCGCGGATTTCCCGGCGTCAAAGACGTGGCCGTCATCGGCGTCCCGGATGACGAGCGCGGCGAGGCCGTTAAGGCAGTGCTCGTCCTGGATTCAGAAAAGCAATTCCGGCGGAGCGAGTTCGACGCCTTTGCCCGCGAAAAGTTGGCGGCGCACAAACGGCCACGGATCATCGAGACCCGCGAGGAGGATCTTCCCCGCAATTTCCTGGGCAAGGTGCTCCGGCGTGAACTGCGCGGCGAGGGAGGTCCTCAGGTCGTCCCCACGGCTCCGGACGGCGAGGCGACCTGAGTCGATTTGACAAGCAGTTTCATCCGAGAGGACGAAGAGCGATCAGACCGTGTCCGTCGCGCGGCGCTCCGCGGGAGGGAACGCCCCGAAATCTTCAAGGGAGTTCGCTCGGCATGGTCTCCCTTCGCACATCAGGAGGCGATCGATGACGCAGCGATCAGAGTCACACCTGCCGCCGCTGGCCATTGTCGCAGGAGTGCGGACGCCGTTTGCGAAGGCCTTCACGGAATTGAAGGACGTGCCGGCGGACGAACTGGGGCGCGTCGTCGTTGATGGAGCGCTCGCACAATGCGGGCTGACGGGACGTGATGTGGGCGAAGTGGTCTTCGGCAATGTGGCCGGTCCACCTGAGGCGGCCAATGTGGCTCGCGTCATCGCGTTGCGGGCCGGGGTGCCGCAGGATCGCCCCGCACATACCGTCAACCGCAACTGTGCGTCCGGGATGGAGTCCGTGATTTCCGCCTGGCAGATCGTGCGGGAAAGCCGCGCGGAGATCGTCGTCGCTGGCGGAACCGAGTCGATGTCCAACATCCCTCTGCTCTGGGATCGGCGGATGGCTTCGTGGCTGTTGCGGTTCAATCGAGCCTCGATGCTCGATCGTGTGAAACTGTTGACTGCGTTGCGACCGAGCTTTTTCAAGCCGGTCTTCGGTCTCGAGCTTGGCCTCACCGACCCCGTGTGCGGCCTGAACATGGGCGAGACGGCGGAGGTGCTGGCAAAGGAATTCGGCATCGCGCGCGACGCCCAGGACCGCTTTGCACTTGAAAGTCACCGGCGCGCCTCCGCGGCCTGGGAGCGCTGCTTCTTCAAGGAAGAAGTCCTTGCCGTTCCGACGCGCAGCGGCAACCTGGTCGAAAAGGATATCGGTCCGAGGCCGCAGCAATCGCTCGAAGCGCTCGCCCGGTTGCGACCGTATTTCGACCCGCGCGAAGGAACCGTGACCCCCGGAAACAGTTGCCCCATTACAGACGGTGCGGTCGCTCTGGTCGTCATGCCGTCGGATAAAGCACACTCGATGGGACTGACGCCGCTGGGCTATCTCCGGGGTTATGCAGTTGCGGGCTGCGATCCTCGGCGGATGGGCCTCGGGCCGGTGTACGCGACGCACAAGCTGCTCCAGTCGAGCGGTCTGTCGTTGAAGGACTTCGATCTGGTCGAAATCAACGAGGCGTTTGCTGCTCAGGTCCTGGCCTGCCTCCAGGCGATGTCGTCGAAGGAGTTCGCCTCGCACGAACTGGGGGCGTCACACGCGCTCGGCGACATCGATCCCGAGCGGCTGAACATTCACGGCGGCGCCATCGCGCTCGGACATCCCGTCGGCGCCAGCGGTACCCGATTGATCCTGACACTGCTACGCTCCCTTCAGGAGCGCGGCGTCCAACGTGGCCTCGCCACGCTGTGCGTCGGCGGAGGACAAGGGGTCGCGGTCTGGGTCGAACGTAACAGGGAGGAGCATGCATGACGTCCTACGAACAGCTCAAGGTGGAGCGAGATGCACGCGGCGTTTTGCATGTCGCCATCGACCTTAGCGACCGTTCCGTCAACGTGTTTGAGGAGAGATTGTTCCTCGAATTGAGCGACGTGATTGGCAGCGTTGAAACGGACCCCTCCATTCGGCTGGTCGTCTTTCGCAGTGCCAAGGAAATTGGCTTCATGGCCGGCGCCGATGTGCACCTGATCCGGCGTCTGGCGAATGAGGAAGAGTCGCAAAGTGCTCTGCGGGCGGGCCAGGACCTATTTCAGCGTGTGGCCGATTTAT
>JAHBXU010000100.1 GCA_019636315.1 Planctomycetaceae bacterium
GTTCAGCGGCGTCCAGTTGCCAGCCAGGATCGGTTGGAGCTCATCGAGAAATCCGCCTAGCGAGCGCAGTTCATCGGGTGAAAGGTAGTGCAGGCCCTTGGAGCGGATCTTGCCCAGATCGACTTCATGCAGCACGGCATGAAACAACCTGTCGTCGCGCGAAAGCAGGCTCGAAATTTCCTCGAGCACGGGCACGACCTGATCGCGGCCAGCCCCTTCGACGACCACCACGGCGTCGTCCTCTTCGCCGAACTCCTCGATATAGGCCGTCCAGAGCTGATTGTAGTTACTGTTGGGGTCGAGCAGATCCATTCGGCTCGTCTGATAACCGAGCTGCGTGGCCGTCAGATAGCACGCCGCCGCCGCGAGGCCAAGCATGATGGCCAGCGTCGTGATCGGAAAGGCGAGGATCAGCCGTGTCCCCAGCACCAACGGCCGAGCCAGAAACAGCTCGCCGCCGGGGGATCCATCCTTGGACACCAGAGTCGCCTCCCCACAATTTGGGTCACCTCAAAGTCGAGCGCAGCTGCGAGCAGACCTCCTTGTCACTCACGCGCTAGAGGGTCGGGATTCTACTTGGCAGCGCCCGGGGGGTAAAGATGAGTTGTCGGCGGCAGCGGTCCGCGTAACTCGTAATACAGTAATGGGTTAGCATTCGTGTGGATGGCCCCGCGGTCGGGCGAGCCGTGTTTTACGTGGTGCCGCTGCTGGCAAATCTTAGTCTGGCAGCGGTTTGCCCTTCGTTTCCGGGCAGAAGGGGAGGACGAGCAGGCCGAGGAGGAAGATGCCGCACATGGTCAGGCCGGCGTAGCGGAGCGGCGCCTCGCTGCCTGCGTAGACGGTTCCGGTGAGCCAGCCGAGCAGGCCCGGTCCGACGGCGGCGACAATCCGTCCCACGTTGTAGCAGAAGCTCGTTCCCGTGCTTCGCAGGTGCGTGGGAAAGAGTTCCGGGAAGTAGATCGCATACCCGGCGAACAGGGACAGGATGCAGAATCCCATGATGGGAATCATCCAGAAAATCTGGTGGAACTCGTTGAGGAAATAGAACACGGAGGCAGTACTGACCAGCGCTGCGAGAAAACAGACGGCGAACGCCGGCTTGCGGCCGGTGCGCTGAGCCAGGACGGCGAAGCCGTACATGCCGAGGGCGGCTCCGATGTTCATCATCATCGAAGCGATCGCCTTCCAGTACGCTCGGTTGGCGTTGACCTGCGCCAGTTGTTCCTTGGAGAAGACGCGGTCCAGGACCGATTTCTGCTGCGGGCTCTGTTCGCCTGCGGCGGCATCGGATGGGGCTTC
The DNA here is from genome assembly GCA_019636315.1 of Planctomycetaceae bacterium. Lineage (GTDB taxonomy): Bacteria > Planctomycetota > Planctomycetia > Planctomycetales > Planctomycetaceae > JAHBXU01. The sequence continues at coordinate 1,300 of JAHBXU010000100.1, forward strand.
CTTCGGCCGAAAAACCTCCTGCCAGATTTTTGCGAACCAGCCGGCCCGTCCGATGGATTCGGATTCGGCGACCTGCGCCGCGTCGCCGGACGCGAGTGCCAGTTCCCGCTGTTTGCGGGCCAGCGCTCGCGCGATGTCCAGCGGCGATTGTTCGCTCAGCGATTGTGTTTCCTCGGCCGAGAACACACGCAACAGCGAGTCGGTCACTTCTTCCGGCGACTGCTGTTCGACGACGTCCGCCACGAAGCGGTCGGTGAGCACGTTGCCGACCAGGTCGAAAGCATAGAAGCCGACGCCCCACAGCCCCACAATGCCGGCGAACGCGAGGCCCAGGCCGACGATCGCATGCCGCCGCCAGACAGCATGGGCGAACAGTTCACGATAGGAGCCGAGTTTGCGTGCGATGTCCCCTTCGTGGGACACCTGCTGCCAGCGTTCGGGTTCCTTGAGTCGGATGCGGATGACGACGACCAGCAGTGCGGGGACGGCGCCAATGATGAACATGGGCCTCCAGATGTTGTCAATCCTGCCGGCTTCGAGCAGCGCGCCCATCGACATGCCCACCAGGGCCGCGCTGATGTTGCCCACGGCCGAGAGCGCCTGCAGCAGACCGAGGCAATAGGGCCGCGCACGATCCGGCATCACTTCTGCAACGAGCGATACGCCGACGGCAAATTCGCCGCCCACGCCCATGCCGGTGAGGAAACGATAGAGAATGAAGTCTCCAAAACCGGTGCTGATGGCACTCAGGCCGGTGAAGCCGGAGTACATCAGGATCGTAATCATCATGGTTTTGACGCGGCCGATGCGGTCCCCCAGCACACCGAACAGGAAGCCGCCGATCCCCCAGCCCATCATGAAGACGGACGTCGCGTACCCGCCGAACTCGTCAATCGTCGCCGGTGACGGAGACCCCGACAACAGCTCTTTCATCGCCGGCTGACGCGCCAACAGGAAGAGCTGCTGATCGAAGCAGTCCAACAGCCATCCGAGCGCGGCCACAATGAGCACGAACCATTGATAGCCGTTCAGTTCGCGATACCACCGATAGGATTCTGCTGTGGGGGCGTCAGTCATACGGATTGATACTTCCAGTGATGAGTCAGTCTGTGCTGTCTGCCCGCTTTGACAGACAGGAAGGGACGCGCGACGTATAATTCAGGCGCCGCCCGAATGAGGTCCGTTGTGAACATGGGATTCGCGTGGCGGAATGCGGATGGCGGTCTCGATTCCTCCGATTCCCTGCATTCGTCATCAGCCGTACGACCCGCATCGTCGGCACTTCAGGTCGGTTCGTTGTCATCATCGGACGCGTCCGCGTGATGGCAGTGGAGATCATCCTAAGGGACGGAGACGTGCGGCGAAACTGTGTTGCGCGCAGTTTGCGTCCGGGTTGTGCGTGCCGGCGAAGGGACCTCGCTGGTGCGACAGGAAGAACGATGGGAACGGAACAGTCGTTGACAGCGTCTTATCATCTGAGGTCAGTGGTCCGTCGCATGACGCTGTTCGAGAGACGGTGTTCCGTCGATCGCGGCTGATTTGCTATAAGGGCCGGAATGGCAAGACGTTCGTCGATTGGCCGCATTCGCGGCGCCAACTCTGATTCGTCGAAGGGAAAGTATGGAATTCCGCAAGTGTCCGGCCTGTGAGGCCTCGGTTCTCGAAGACGATGCCGCGGAGTGCCCGTTCTGTGGAGCGTCCATGTCGGGCAAGCCGGCCGCATCGCGCGCCAAAGCGGCTCCCGCGAAGCCAGCCGCCAAAGTGGGAGGCCCGCCCGCGAAAGCGCCGGTCGAGAAAGCCACTGCGAAGCCTGCTCCCGGAAAGCAATTGGCCACGCGAGCCGCGGCTGCGACCCGCTCGCCGGTCGAGAACGATGCCGATCCCTTCGATGTGGATACCTCGGTCCTGGCGCAAGCGCCTCCTGTATCGCCGCGCCCGGCCAAAGGGCGGATGATTCGCATCGTCTGTCCGATGTGCGAGACGCCCGGGTTCATCGCGGCGCAGATGCAGGGGCGGGACGTCAAGTGTTGCAATCCGGAGTGTATGGTCCCGGTGTTCAAGGCGCCGCGCCCGGAGCGGAAAGTCGAACAAGTCGCGGAAGCCCGAGGGCTCTCCACGAAGATGCTCTGGGGGGGCGTTGTCGGCGGCTGTCTCCTCGTCGGACTCGTCGGCTGGTTCTTTTTCCGGGATGCCGGTCCCAAACGTTGGGTGGCGCCGACGACTTCCTCGGTTCCTATGGTGGAGACGACGGACAATCCATCGGGGGGAGTGGAAGCGCCCGCTGCCAAGGAGCAGGTCGGAGCGAAAATAACGCTGGCGGAAATTCAGAAACAAGCACTGCGGCTGGGGGTGGAAGCGGCCCGCAAGCGTGACGCCGAAGGCAATCGCAGTAAGCCGATCTGCCGACGCATGATGGCGGAAGCTTACGCCGAAACTGGCGACCTGAAAGAAGCTCGAAAGCAGATTGACCTTCTTCAGAATGTCACGAGTGAGTCATTTTATCGCACCGAACCGCTTGTCGAAATCGCCTGGCGGCAAATGGCGGCTGGGGACCGTGCCGGGGCTCTCAAGTCGACAGCGGAGGCGTTCGAGGCGACCAGGGACCTGCCATCGTTCGGGCGGGCGCCCGTGTCGGCGGTTGCGTCCGTTGGAGCGGCCCTCGTCGCAGTCGACCGGTTGCCCGAAGCGCAGCAGGTTGTCACTCGGTTGAATCGGGACGATGCGTCAGCCATCTCCCGTGAGCGCGTTGCCGCGCTCGTGCAAATCGCAAACGATCTCAAGATGTATGATCTGGATGAGCTGATACGGTATTCCTCGCTGGACATGACGACCGAACCGGTGCCAATCGCCATCACGGTCGGAGCGGCGGCTCATGGGGCGTGGGACCGCGCCATCGCCTGGGCGCTGGCGGCTCCGGAACGTGTCACGCAGGAGGACTGCCTCACAGCCGCGGCCGTGATGGCCGGGTGGGAATCGACGCGCACCGGGCAGACGAAACCGGTGACGATGGTCTCGCAGGCTTCGGAGAAATCGCTTTCCGCCGCCGGGCAAAGCCGTGTGGCGGCCGGGTTGGCGACCGGATACCTCATGCAGGGAAATCGCGAGGCCGCACAGAAGTCGGTTGATCAAGCAATCGCCCTTCTGGCGAAAGTGCCTCGGCCAGCGGCCCTTCCCCGTCCTGACGTCAAGCGTATTCATGATGCGGAAGCCGAACCAAACTATGGACTGCCCGACGCCGTCGTTTTGCGGACGGCGGCCATCGGCGCCGCCCAGATCGCCCGCCTGCAGGTGCTCCTGGGAGATGAAGCAGCAGGCTGGCAGACGTTCCTCACCGCGTGGGAGTTTACCCGGGGCATGGGCCCGGAATGGACCGCGACCACAAAGCTCCGCGATGAACTCAACAACAACCGCGCCCAGGCGGAAGCGCGTGTGCGCAACGAACTCAGTCTGACCAATCAGGATCTGGCGCAGCGTGCGTTCAACCGATTCAGCCGCTCGATCCGCCGGTGGGGTGAAGCCGCCGAGGACCGCTTCAAGCTGGAAGTGTCATTGCTCAAGGAGGCCATCACCTGGGGACTACTGGACAATGTGGCGACGGTGATCGCGAATACGGAATCGGTGATTCCCTCGGCGGTCGGACAACCCTATCGTGCGACGTCGCTTACGAATGCACTCGCGGAAGCCTTTGCGGTCGGGGGCGACGATGCAAAGTCGAGTCAAACAGCCGCGCTCGCGAGCAAGCAGAACGTCCTCGCCGAACCCATTGTGCCCTTGATCGCCGAGTCGGAACGGCTGTTCCGGAACAGGAAGTATGTGGACGCTGCCAAAGTGCTGGGCGCCTACAAAGGACGGCACGATGTCGAGCAACGTCGCGACCTGCGCGCTATGCAACTGGCGAGTCGACTGGTCAAGCTCAATCAACCGGACTTGTACTTTCCCTTCATTCTCGCGCTGAAAGATCCCAGTCTGATTGAAGACAGCCTGGAGTTGACTGCGGCGCAGGCGGTTCGAGAAGGACAAGCGGCCGAGTTGTGGAAACGTCATCTGCGCCAGAACCTGTCGGCGACGCAGCAGGTGGCGTTCTACCGCGGACTGATCGCTGGCATGGCTGCCGGCGAGCCATCGAAGCCGTCCGGATCGTCGCAGACGGCAGCAGCGGTCGGTCACGGCGCGGCAATGCCTCTGCAAGCGCGGGCGCCTCGCTGAATCAACCAGCAGGCGGAACGCGATTGGACGGATTGGAAGTCTCAAGAGAACGGGGGCAATCTATCTCCCAGGGACGAGAATCAGGTTCTTCCCGACCCCAGGCCGTTTCGATTCGGTCCATGATGGGGTGTAGCGCAGCCGCTGCCATCAGTTGCAGTTCAGCGCGGGCCGTCGCTACTCTTTACCTGGTCGCCCTCGTTTAACAGGCACGTCCTGCTTCGTGGACCGACTCTAGCGGTCTGTGAGGATGAAAACGGGCATCGTCGGCAGAATTGACCGGAGGCGCATCATCGTGGCGGCTTCGACGTCCGAAACTGTTTGCAGAGGACTCCCCTCGTGTTCAGCCGGTTGGTGTGCCGCGGGTTCGTGGCAGGGCGTCGAAACCGCGGTTTCACTTGCCGGACACTTCGGGAACGCCGTAACCTCAGATCCTCCGATCCTCAATCGGATCGTGTCTTCTCTCAACATGGGCAGCACCCTGTCCGCGACGGAGCGTGAGCGACGCACCGTGCGGCATTCGCTCGGAAGGAGTTCGTCGTGCCCCGATTGCTCACACACTGTACGCGGTTGATGCTCGTCTTGCTTGTCGGCGGATTTGCCATCGCCACCTCGGCCATCGCAGACGACCCGCCTCGCATCAAGGTGTTGTTGTCTTCTCCCCAGGGGCTGATTGACGACATCCAGTATCTGGTCGTCGACCTTGCCCAGGAGAAGAAACAATGGGACGACAACATTCGCCCCAGCATCGAGATTTTCCTGCTGGGCGTGGACTACAACAAACCGTTGCGCTGGGACCTGCTGGTCAATAACGAAGGCGCGAACCAGAAGTCCGGATATCGCTATCAGCCTTCCATTCCAATCAATCGCGACGGGGCGGAACTGCGGACGTTCATTAAGGACAATTTGAATCCGATCGGCATCAACGAGCGTCAGCGGAAGCGCGACTATTACATGCTGACGGGCGATGTCTTCGAAGGCTGGATGCGGATCGTCGACAAGACCAAGAAGGACTACGCCTGCATCGCGGCCAAGGGCTATGAGGGCGACATTCCGGAGAACATGCCGCACCCCAGCCAGAGCCATGCGGAACTGCTCAAACAGGGCTATGACATCGCCCTGGATCTTTCGAACTCCCCGGAATTCAATGATCTCCGCAAGTCACAGGCAGACAGTCTGCTGGCCTTCATGATGAAGGACGTCGCTCCGAAGGCCAACGAATCGGCGGCAGCGTTTGAACTCCGCAAGCTGTCGCAGCAGCAGAAGTACGAGCAGTTGCATCGCGTCTACGTCGAGGGTGAGCACCTGACGGTCGGCCTGCGGACTTCCAGGGAGAAGCGCCAGACGGTCGCCGAATTTGATCTCCGCGCGTTGCCGGAAACGCCTCTGGCGGAATATGTCCAGACGATGGGCGCAGAGCCGAGCCGGTTCGACGTGCTCGAAATGCCGGAAGATCCGGTGGTTGGCATGCGGGTCAATTTCCCCTTTGACGATTTCCGTCGGGCGCAACTCACGCAGTGGTATCCGGCGGCTCTCAAGGCCGCGCAGGGGTCGATCGAGACGTCCGATCGCTTCAAGGCCAACGAAAAGGGGCCGGCCAAAGAGGTCGCTCAACGTTTCTTCGACATGCTGATCGCGGGCGATCCGCTCGGCAAGCTGGACTTGTTCACAGACGTTCGCGTCGGCGCGAACGGCAAGCACGTCTTCGTCAGCGGCGTTGTTGCTCACAACGGCAAGGCGGCGGATGAAATCGTCAAGTTGCTCCCCCAGGTCCAGGAAGGCTGGAAAGTCCAGATGGATCAGGAGACGGTCGGCGGCACGGCGATCCACTATGTGGACGTCTCGGCGAATGTGCCGCAGTCGATCAACGATTTCTTCGGTCCCAGCGGGAAGGTCTATGTAGCCACCAACGCGAATACTGTCTGGGTCGCCGGAGGGGATAACTCGCTGGACTTGTTGAAAGAAGCGATCGACAAGGTGGGTGCTGCAGATCAGCAGCGCGAACTTGGCGTCCAGGTCGTCTCGGCCGTCGCCGACAACGCACCGGTGACGTTTTTCGATCTCAAGCTGCACGCCGCGCCGCTCATTAACTTCTCCAGCGCCTTCGGCAAGGAGACCGGTTTGAGTCTGACGAAGTCGATCACGATCAAGCCGCCGGGCGGAGCGGCCGGGGCGTCGGGCCAGGGCCGCACGAACTTGCAACCGATCGATCCCGAAGAGATGCGTGAGATCGTCCGCAAGGCCCTGATTGACATCGATGACCGCGTCACCGGCGTGATTTCTCGCACCGGCGACAACGTCGCCGGCCGGATGACGCTTGATGCAGGCATTCTTCGCGCCGTCGGCAAGATCGCCGCCAAAATCGCCAAGGACAACCTTTAGTCCACGGCCGACCCGAATGGCCGGCGACGCAACGTCGCCCTCGCAGCGTCAACTCGGAGATGACGTCTCCGCCCTGCGGCATGTTGGTCATGCCGCAGGGCGAGTTTCGTTGAGTCGCTCCGCTCCTCTGCGGGGATTCATCAGCTGACCCAAGGGTCACAGAAGGCAATCCGTATCGTTGCGGCTTATCGGCCGGGCAGGAAGTTGCCGTTCACGTCGTGACTCGACATCTCAGGGCGGCAGTGATCGGTGTTTCTTGCTGATACTTCGTGTGACGATCTATCTCAACGACTCCGTGGAGTGCGACGGCGCATCGCCTCGCCCGGAACGTGTTCGATCGACGGGGATAAGCCGATAGAGGCGGCTCAGTCCGAGCAGCGCGACCAATCCCAGCACGGTCGCTGCGGCGACGACGGCGAGGCTCAGCCAGTCGCCGAACAAGCGACGTACTGCAAACGTCGCCAGTCGATTCGTCGTCGAGGCGCCCGCATGCAGGCCCCACTCAAACATCCAGATCCACCGCCAACTGAACATGACCATCAGCGCCGCCAGCCCCAGGTAAGGGCCATATGGGATATAACTCCCCTTCCCCAGGAGTTTCACCAGCAGCCCCACGCTCAGAGCGGCGAGCGGCGCCAGGAGAAACGCGACCAAAGTCGGTTGCCATCCCAGAAAGCTGCCGATCATTCCCATCAGCATGACGTCGCCAAAGCCCAGTGCTTCCTGACCGAGCATCCAGGCGGACACCGTGCGGACCAGCCACGTCAATGCGGCTCCCACGACCAATCCCGTGACGCTCCAGGCCAATCCGTGCAGATGAGGGTGAGCGCTGAGCCATTCGGGGCGATACGGACCGGACAGTTGTGGAATCTCCTGATTCCAGTCGACCCAGACATGCGCCATCTGCAGATCTCCGGCGATCGTCGCTCCGACGCCGCCGAGGAACATCCCGGTCACCGTCACGGAATCGGTGATGTAAAACGCGCGTAAGTCCGTCGCAGTGGCAACGACGATCAGCACGATGAGCATCGCCTGATACACGGCGCGCGCATCCCTCCAGAACGGCGTCGGCACCACATCCGGCGTTTCCTGACATCCCCAGCTCAACATGGCTCCGGCCAGGGCCGCCGACAGCAGACCCGCCGCAATGGCCGAACCGAGCCCCGCCCCTTGCAGGGGTTGATCGATGTCTCGGAATGCGCGCTGCGCAAGACATCGCGCGGCAACTGCGGCGAACAGTCCCAGAATGAATGAGGCGGCAAGGAGCGGAAATCCAAACATGCCGTCCCCGATAGCACGCCGATCGCACGCGGTCAAATGATCGAGCCCCCCAGGCAACCGCACTTGTGTGCGTCGGACGAGATGGTCGAGCCGATTTCTCCTTCTCGCCC
>JAHBXU010001000.1 GCA_019636315.1 Planctomycetaceae bacterium
CGCCGAGACGAACGAGCGCATTGTGCTGTGTCTCGATCGCCGGACCGGCGAGGAGCAATGGCGTCAGACAGTCTTCGCCGGCCCGACGGAGACGATGCACGATCTCAACTCGTCCGCGTCCAGCACGCCGGTCTCCGACGGCACGTCGGTGTTCGTTACGTTTCTCTCCGTCGACGGGCGAACCGTACCGGCGCCCAATGTGGGGACGCCGCGGCCCGTTACGCCCGGGGAGATCGTCGTTGCGTCCTACACGCTCGACGGGGAGAAGAACTGGCTCATGAAATTCGGTGAGTTCGTCAGCGCTCACGGTTTCGCCAGCAGCCCCGTGTTGTACAAGAACCTGCTGATCGTCAACGGCGATCATGATGGTGCGTCGTACATGGCTGCGTTCGACAAGTCGACGGGCGACATGGTGTGGACCGTTCCGCGGCGTCACGGCATTCGCAGTTATTGCACACCGCTGATTCGGGAAACGGGCGGCCGCACGCAAATGCTGGTTTCCGGCAGTAACAGCGTGGTCAGTTTTGATCCTCAGGACGGCTCAGAGCATTGGTCCATTGACGGGCCGACCGAACAGTTCGTGGCGTCGATGGTGGACAACGGCGAATGGTTCTTCATGGTCGCCGGCTATCCGACGTACCATGTCATGGCATTACGGCCGGATGGAATCGGCGATGCGGACGACGCCCATATCGCCTGGCATGTGACCAATGCCGCGTGCTACGTCCCTTCCCCCGTTGTCGCGGGTGAGTTCCTGTTGGTAGCGGACGATCGCGGCACCGGGAACTGTTTTGATACGCGAACGGGAGAGCGGTTATGGCAGGCGCGACTCGGCCGACATTTCAGTCCCTCGCTGGTCACCGCCGGCGGGCTGGTTTACTTCCTCGCGGATGATGGTGCGACGAAGGTTGTCAGACCGGGCGTCGAAGTCGAGATCGTCGCGGAGAATGAACTTGGTGAACGCTGTTCCGCCTCGCCTGCCCTTTCGCAAGGGCACATGTTCATTCGCACTGCGGAGAATCTCTTCGCGATTGGGCCTGCGCCGAATCGTTAACGCCGTTTGTGCGTGCCTGCGCCTACGGGAGGAACCGGTCGCGTTCTTCGGGCGTTGGCATGCGGCAAGCTTCGAGTTTTCCAAACATCCGGTAACGGTTCTTGCCCACGAGCCGGTATCCCCAATCGCGGAGCGGCAGGGGGATCAGCCACAGGAGCCAGCCGGCGATCTGCCAGAATGGACCCAACTCCCAGAGAATGCGGGCAGACGCCGACGATCGGCGGAAGGTTTGCCCCCGGAGCATAAGCACCACCGAGTCGAGCGACTCGACATCGGCTGGGGGGAGCAGTGCCCGGGCGGTCTCCCCCTGCAGCGGGGCGAAGCGAAAAACTCCCCGCCGATCGTGGGAGAGGACGAAGTCGACCATCCGATTGCAGAACCCGCACACGCCGTCAAAAAATATAATGGGAGGATCCCCCGTCGCAACTTGCGGCGTTTTGGACCGATTGACTGGCTGTGATTGGACGGCTGGACTCACGATGTGGTTCCCGCGGGGCATCCCCCGGCTCCAATTCTGAACAACGGCACTTCGGCGTAGCTGAGCGTATACAAATGATCGGACGGACCCGATATCACAATTTTTGTAACCCGAAGCGTCCGCCAGGAACCGCGGTTGGGATCCTCACCGATCCGTCGAGTTCCGGCCGGCTGTTTGTCAGCAGTCCGTTAACCGCCGTTCGCACACCATAATAACACAGTCGGGAACGAATTGGCCGTCGGGAATTTCCCTTGAGCAGGGGCCAGTCTGCAGAAAATGCCGACGCCGGCCCCCTGGGACGGCCGTGGTGAGAGGGACGTCGCTCGAAATCCGCCATAGCCGATGATGTTTCCTGTTGATACGCTGGAATGATCGCGTTTTCCATCTGGAAAGGAACCGATCTTAGAATTGTAGGTTCCCTGGAGACTGCCGGAGTGCGATTGCCCCCTCCCCTGCCCCGATTGTCGACGCTGCG
>JAHBXU010001001.1 GCA_019636315.1 Planctomycetaceae bacterium
GCTGCACTCCCGGACGTCTACTACCTGCTGTACTGGTTGCGGCACTATTACGGTGCTGCGGGGAATAACCCAGGCGGTCCTGTGGCCGGAGGGCCAGGTGCTCCGGGAGCCTTTCCGGGTGGTCCCGGCGGACTTGGTGGCCCTCCCGGTATGGGTCCGGGCGGCGGTGGCGGAGGCTTCTCTGGCGGCGGCGGAGGCTTCGCCGGCGGCGGCGGAGGCATGTTTGGCGGTGATGGTCTCGGAGCACTGCTCGGATTAGCCGCGCTTGGTGTCGCCGCAGCGGCACTCGCCGATGACGACAACGACAGCAATCGGCCCCCGGTGCGGATCGTCAGCCCCGCGCTGCCCTGAGCGGCGGCGAAGGCAGATCATCTGCCTGGATAGCAAAACTCAGAAACGGACCGTGCGACTTGTCGCGCGGTCCGTTTTGTATTTCCGCTCGGGCTGTTGGTCACCCGAAGCGCGAACGACGAACGCACGGTCATTCCCGCGCTCACGCTTCGGGTTGCTCTTTTCGAGGCACTTGGGAGCAAACCTTTGCAGCTCCCTTTTTTGTGGCTGCATTTCGTCGTTGTGAGGGCGGACGAGGAATCGCTCGAGTCTGTGCCGCACTGAGTCGTCGAATCAGAAGACCGACAGGAGCAGCAATTTTGAAGACCGCGACAACCAGCGGCGTTCCGGCTCTGTGATCCGCCCCAGTTTGATGGCGTTCCCGGTCTTCGCATGCACCTGCGAGACAAAAAACCGCTGGACGCCGCTCATGGAACGAGCCCCTGTGCGGTCCGCTTCCAGGACCAGTTCCGTGATGCGATGAATGGCACTCGCCTCCTCCAGACTCGGCGGAGGCGCATCCGTCCATACAGGGACTTCTTCGGAATCGGAAATCTCCAGGGCGACTGCCAGCACCACATTGCTCACGCGGGCGACCTTCTCGGCGTCGATGAGATCGGGTGTGTCGCGGGGCGTGTGATAGTCGGCGTGCTGCCCCGTTGAAAAGAACAAAAAGGGAATCTGACGCTCGCGGAAGGGGCCGTAATCACTGCGGGTGCCGATGAGGTCGATCCCCAATCGAGCAATCTCCAGTCCCTCGGGGACGGACACCTGGTCGAGCGTCGATTGCAGCAGTGGAGCGTGTTCGCTGCCCAGCACAAAAACCGTGGGAAGTGGCAGGTTGCCCAAAGAGCGGCCGATCATATCGGCCGTCATAAACAGCTTCAGCCGCTCCAGCGGCCAGGGGGGGTGGGCCGCAAACCATCGCGATCCCCAGAGGAGTTCCTCTTCCAGATCGAAAGCGACAAAGACCACGCTCCGCCGCGGCTTGACCGGCATCCGAGAAACAGCGCGTGCCGTTTCGAGCAGCATGGAGACGCCGCTGGCATTGTCGTCCGCTCCCGGATGGAGTTCCCCATTACGAATCCCCAGGTGATCGTAGTGCGCGCTGATAATCACATATTCATCGCACAGCTCAGGGTCGCTGCCAGGAATCCAGCCACCGACGTTGACCCCAATAATCGGTGCCTCCGCATCCTGGTCATCGCCAATGGCACGGGCGCCGGGAACCGGCTGGTAGAACTCTCCTTCCGGGAACAACGGCAGGAGTCCGGCCTCTCCGAAGTGATCTCGAATGTACTTCGCCGCGAGAAGTCGTTGGGGCCCGCCGCGGCCCGCCATGCGGGGGGATGCGAGGTAATCAATGTGCTGGCGGACTGCGGCGGCCGTCACGGGAGCAGGCCTTGTCGACTCGACGGAGGCTGCGGGGGGAACCTCCGCTTGCAGAGTGGCCGACGAACAGAGTCCAACAATCTCCCACAAAACGAGCCAAATGGCCGAGCCGCCGATTTCCCGCGACGTTCTGAATGTCATAGTCGACACATCCTTGTGAACAAGAGTCTCGCGAAGGACGCCGCCTGCTGCCGTGGACGGTCTCCGACGGTCCGATGGCAGCAGTCGTGCGGATTGTACGGAAATTGTCTGTTCTGACGATTCCAATCTGGCCGATGACAAG
>JAHBXU010001002.1 GCA_019636315.1 Planctomycetaceae bacterium
TGTTGTGAAAACTCGTCATTCCGAAACACTCCCGTCAGTTCGCGGCCGACATGCGACCGCACATCATCACCTGGTTTGTTGACGCGACTCCGGCCCGAGGGCCGGAGCAGCGACCGTCGCAATTCGAGCGACTCAGAATTCTCCAATGACCTGACCGTCGCGAATTGCGAACAGCCGCTCGAGGACACTGTCAACAGGGCCATTAACCATCGGAGCCGCATCGGTGGTGATCACGCGAAAGTCCGTATTCTCGGAGAGAAAGTGGACAGACCCGTCAAACAGCAGGACGAAGGCGCCGCCAACGTGCTCGCTGCTGAGCGTCTCTTCGCGATCGGACTTGCTCACGCCGGCGTTGATCCCGCCGCGGAGCGTCACCAGGATGTCGTCGGCGCAGTTATCCCGGTTTCCAACGGAGCATCCCGGCCACATGGATCCGCCGAAATTAACGCCGGAGATCAGGTAAGCCCGTTCACCCAGCGCCACCGTGTTGCTCGTGCCGTCCGTGATATCGCGAATGCGCTTCCCTTCGTCATAGCCAAACCCACCGGTGAAGATGTTGCGGTAATGATCGGCCAGCGGGGGTTCACGAAACGGCGCCGAGGCACGGCTGTGTCCAAGATTGGCCCCATACGAGGCGGCTCCGATGTATTGGTTTCCCGGAGTTTGCAGGTGCACATCCTGATCCTGATTCAACTCTCCAATCACCGACGTCGGGCAGCGAAACACGGCCAGGGGAGTCTGTGTGATGAGCGCATCGGCCGAAACGAATGAGATCAACCGGACTGGCCCCGGCGACAACTCACCATAAAGCGGGCCCTGCTCGAGGTAGGGGAGCAGGAACGTGCCCCAGCCCCACGCCGGCTCCTGGTCATGTGGATCCCCCGCATAAATGATCCCGTTCTGACCGGGATCGCGAACCTGAACAACTCCCGGTGAGAACGTCAGATGGACATCATGGTAATTGTGGAGCGCGAGCCCGAGCTGCTTGAGATTGTTGCGGCACTGAGTACGGCGGGCGGCTTCCCGCGCCTGCTGGACTGCCGGCAACAGCAGGGCAATCAAAATGGCGATGATGGCGATCACCACCAGCAACTCGATGAGCGTAAAACCCGAGTGACCTGGGCGGCGCCCATAACGGCTAGGACGAAACATATCTTGTGGTTCCTCAATATCCAGGGCTTTGATACGACGGCACGGATCGCGATGGCTTCGACAGCGGATGCGGCAAACGAACATCACCTGCTGTGCGGACTGACTGCGGTCGGTCGCGACCGGGCGGGACAAATCGGCGCCGTGGCACGGAACCAGAGGACGGCAATTGCGATTACCGAAAAGGCTGGTTCGTGCCGCATTGGATTCACCTCGGCATTCCGCGCCTCTGGGACATCCAGTCGGCCGATTCTTCACAGCATGATTAACGACTCCGCCTCCCGCGAATTGCGGGTCAGCATCCTTGCGACGGACGTCACGGTCACCCCAGACGGATGCTGGCGAAGCAATGGGACTGTGACTTTCGCCGACGATTGTCTGTTGAATTGCAACAGTTGTGCCGAAACGTCGAGCAGCTCTGGATTCGCGGAATGTTCGTCGAAACGCCGCAATTCCGTTGTCGTCCTACGCACGAATGCAGGCTATTTGCTGGACTCATCCGCGCCATATGACGGCGGCTAGGTCATCTGCTGACGTGAGGCTGGCCCCTGTAAATCGCCGAGCCGAGTCAATGAAGGATCGCGGAATGCCCCCACAGCACGTGGTGCATTCCGCATCGTTTTATTGACACTCGTCGAAGCCAAGAAGCGCAATACACTACCGACCTCATAGGCCGGGTCGGCTGCAGGTAGCGGACTGCTCCGATTCATCCTGTGGAGAGCGGCTTCCTCAACGTCACGGCAAGGGAAGTTGTGGCCAGGTCTTCCCAGGACATGCCGCGGAATTCGGGGGCCAATTCGATCTGCTTCAGGTGCGCGATGCTTTGGTGGTCGACGTGGCGTTCGACGTGCGGCGT
>JAHBXU010001003.1 GCA_019636315.1 Planctomycetaceae bacterium
TCTGACTGCACCCGAGTGGCTCCCTTTCCTTGCGCTCGTCGTTGTGTCTTGACCACGCGTGCTTCATTCTCCTGTAGAGATTGAGTGCGATCGTGGTTGCGTTGCTGCGTTGAGGAAGGCATGCTGGGCGTCCAGCACCCTTCCCGCTCTCATCGAAGGATTCCTCCCATGCGGACCGTTTTTGCCCTGCTTGTTGTGGTCAGTTGGCCGTCGCTCGCAGTTGCCTGGGATGCCTTGCCAAATGACGCGAGCCCCGAAGCGGTGCAGGAGGTCCTCAGCGGGCGGCGGACAGTCGCCAACGCGGCCTGGTGGGGATTTGATCCGGACGATGCGACCGACGCGCTCCAGGCGGCGATCAAATCCGGCGCGAGGACGGTTATCGTTCCCAACCTGTCGCGTGAATGGCGCGTGAGACCGATCGAACTGGCGAGTGATCAGGAACTGGTGCTGGAAGAAGGCGTCGTCATCGCGGCCAAGCGGGGCGCCTATCAGGGAAAAGGGGACAGCGTCTTCAACGCGGCCAATCTGTCGAACCTGAGCATTCGTGGTTACGGAGCGACGATTCGCATGCAGAAGGAAGACTACATCGTGGGCACGGTCCTCGCGAACCTTGGCTGGAACCGCTGGTACGGACCCTATGACAAGGCCGAATGGCGCATGTGCCTGCGGATTCGTGGGTGTGACAACGTCGAAGTGCTCGGCCTCACGCTGCGCGATAGCGGTGGTGACGGCATTTACATCGACGGCGGGAAGAAGTCGCCCGCCAGCAGCAACATTCGCTTGCAGGACGTCGTCTGCGAGAACAACTACCGTCAAGGCATCAGCATCATCAGTGTCAACGGACTGCTCGTCGAGAACTCCGAGTTCAATAACACCTGGGGGACCCCGCCATCATCCGGCGTCGACATTGAACCAGATGGAGCGGAGCAGCAACTTCAGAACATCGTGTTTCGCAACTGCCGGTTTCTGGACAACTACGGCGACGGAATCGAACTGCATCTGCCGCATCAAAGGGTAAGTTCGGCCGAGATCTCGATCCTGTTCGATCGCTGTCACGTGTCGACATCCCGCGGCACGGGCATTCGGATTTCGAAGATCACCGATGATGGTCCGGCCGGGCTGATTGAATTTCGCGATTGCGTGGTCGATGGAAGTGAAGGGTATGGCATCAAGGTGCAGGACAAGTCTGCAAGTCGTGCGCGCGTGAGGTTTGTCCGTTGCACGGTCCGCGCCGCAGCGCGCGACCGTGAGTATCACGCCCCCTGGGCGCCGCTTTGGCTGCAGTTGCGTGCAGAGAAATCCAAGCTCCCCGGCGGCATCGATTTCATCGACTGTCTCGTCGAAGACGACCGCGACCGGCCGTTCCTGTCGACGGATGGGGCCGCCAGTCCCAATGAGTTTGTCGACATCACGGGCGATATCACCGTGCGAAACCCGAATGGAGTCTACACGGACCGGCCGCTGGACGGTGGGGGAGTCACGCTTCAAATCCACACGGAATAAATTCAAGCCGGCGATGCTGCGAGAGCATCCTTGGACGAGATTCGCAGCCCCCTGTTCGACGATGTGACTGGCTCGGTGCGCCCGCGATGGCCCACGCCCCGATGGGAATTCATGAGCCGTCGGGTTGTCTCCTCTGCGAGTCACATGGCCGCGTGTGACGCTTCCAACGAGCAAGCCTCGAACGTCTCCCTTCAAACTCCGACGGCCTTTCGGACCTTGTTCATGGCATCTCCGCACAAGGCGCGGGCTGCCGGTGCGTCGGGTGCCTCTGAGATGACGCGCAGGATGGGCTCGGTATTGCTGGCACGCACCTGCACCCAGCGGTCCGCCCAGTCGAGCCGCAGTCCATCTCCTTCAGTCGGCTGGGCGTCGGCATAGGCGGTCTTCAGTGCAGCGCATGCGGCATCGACTTTCTCCCGAGGGCACGTGAGTTTGTCCTTCACGATCGTATAGGCCGGCAGGGAATCGGCCCATGCGCCGATGCTTTCCTTGCCTGCACTC
>JAHBXU010001004.1 GCA_019636315.1 Planctomycetaceae bacterium
GCTGAGGATGACGAACATCAACATCAGCGTCAAAATGATTTCCAGCACGAACGACTGGATCGCATCACCGGCCGGCAATGTCGCGCCGAGGGTGGCACTCGCGGGGAAAAGAAGTCGTAACACACTGCTGGCGACGATTGCCCCCAGACATTGACTGACGATGTAAGGTGCAACACCCCGCCCCGCGAACCGCCGCGCCCCGTAGAATCCCAACGTGACCGCCGGATTCAGATGACAACCGGACACGTCGCCCAAGGCGTAAATCATTGCCAAGACAACGAGCCCAAACGTCAGGGCAATCCCGACATGCGAGACCGCGCCATTCGTCTGCTGATTGATGATGACAGCGCCGGTGCCGGCGAAAACCAGGGAGAACGTCCCGAAGAACTCCGCTGCCAGTTTTTTCATCAATTTCAGTCCTCCGTGTGGTATGACGGGTGAATTGTAGTCGGCAGGCGCGGTGAGCGGAATTTCATCAGGCGCGCCGACGGCCATTCTTCACAATGGCTTCGCGTGCATTGCGTCTCGGCGCAATGTAAATTGAAGATGAAGACTGCTATCAGTCGGAGTGAGTCCATGCCGGTCAAAATACGTTGTCGCGGGTGTGAGAAGATTCTCAATGCGCCGGACGCAGCGCGGGGCAAGATCATCAAATGCCCACAGTGCGGGGCCAAACTGAAAGTGCCCCTCGGAAAATCGACGGAAACGCCGCAGACGGGAGCACAAACCAGCGCCCCTGCTCAGAAGGCGGCCGTCAAGAAACGCCGTACGGTGAAAGCCGCTGCTCCGCCGCCGAGCTCGACGGAGTTGTTCGCCAACCTGGACTTCAGCCAGGTCGAGGATACCAAATCCCGGATCTGTCCCTATTGCGCCACGGATTTAGAGGAGGAAACGGACGTCTGTCCGGGTTGCGGCATGAACGTCGTCACCGGGCAGATGGACAAGAAGGAAGCGATCCGCCGCAGCCGCAAGGGACCGGACCCCGTCAAATTCTATAAGGAGGCATGGACCGACTCCTGGGCGTTTCTACGAAGACGGTTGGATCTGGCGTTTCGGACCGGCTGGTATCTGGCCGTGTTCATCGTCTTGAGTTGGGCGTGCGTAGCGATGGTGGGCTTCTGCACCAATGGCCCTCCCAAGACGTTCTGGGCGGCCTGCGCCTTTGTGGCCATGATGGGCCTGCCGGGCTGGTTCTTCTATCTGTCGATGCGAATCGTCGAGTTTACGATGAGCCGTCAGGAAAAGATGGACCGCGTGCACTTCGACTTCTTCCAGTGCGTCACGCTGGGCCTGCGGACCATCTTCTGGCCGGGGGTGATGTTGATCCCCTTCGCCCCGGTGATCGGAATCGTTGCCTTGACGGCGATCCGATCTCGCAACTTGATGCCGCTATACGTATTGGTCGGAGTCCTCGCGGGGATTCCGCTTCTGGTGTTGCCGCTGGCCATCGTCCATATGACCCAGAAGTATACCTACAAGGCATGGATCCTGTGGGAACTGTCGAAGGTGTTTGTCAAGAACGCCGCTCCGGCGCTGTATTGGGTGTTCATGGCACTTCTCACGTTCATTATCCCAATCGGTGGTGCGGCGGTGGCCCTGCAGCTATTCGGCGGCGGAGTCAATCCCTTCATGAACAAGCACTACCTGGCTGCAACGGGCAAGCTGGTTACGATGATGCTGGGGCAGGACGACGGCTGGCAATTCGTGGCAGTGGCCGGCGTTTTGCGATTCCTCCTGGCATTTGTCGTTGCCACGCCGGTACTCATGCTGGCGGGATTCCCTCTCGTGTTCCTGATGCGGGCCAACGGATTGTTGGGATACTACAGGCAACAGTCGCTTGGGTTGGTGCCGCAGATGGCCGCGAACACGCCATGCGGTTTCTGGGTGCGGATGCTGGCGTTCCTCGTGGACGTGCTGCTCATTCCGCTGTCGAGCTTCATCGTCGTGAAGGAGCGGCGGGCCATGCTGGTTGCCCAATTGCTGAACGCCGTGCTGGGATTG
>JAHBXU010001005.1 GCA_019636315.1 Planctomycetaceae bacterium
GCGGCGCTGGGAGGCACTGCAACAGGCGCAACAGGAGTACCTGTCCCTGCTGGACGGACTCGGCCTCTGGGATAAGCAGACCGCGCGCATCGTGGCCGAGCGACAACGGGAATGCCGCACCGAGCACGACATTATTCTGGTGGGGACGGTTGATCTGAATCGATCGACGCGCCGAATGCTCGATCAGGTCGCCGATCGTGTGACGGCACTCATTCATGCCCCCGAAGCACTGAGTGGACGATTCGATAAACACGGATGTCTCCTGCCGGACGCATGGCTCACCGCGGACGTCCCTTTGGCGCACGAACAGGTGCGTATCGTCGACAAGCCCCAGGACCAGGCGGACGAAGTTGTCCGTGCCTTGGCGAATTTGAAGGGACGCTATCGGGCTGATGAGATCACGATTGGACTGGCCGATGAAAGTTTGGCACTGCAGATCGAGCGACGTTTGCGGCAGTACAACGCACCCGCACGCTGGGTGATCGGTCGCTCATTATCGCAAACGGGCGTCGTCCGATTGCTGGAAGCCACCGCTGACTACCTGGAGACGGAGCAGTCCGACCAGTTCGCGGCGCTGGTGAGACATCCTGATGTCTTTCGCTGGTTGTGCCAGCAGGGTGTCGATCCGGCGTTTCTTACGGAATTGGACGATTATCTGAGCAGGCACCTGCAACGAAAGCTGGGATTCTGGCTCGAATCGCCCTCGCCGTGCCGGCAGGTCCACCGCGCATACAAACTTGTGACGCGATTGCTCTCTCCATTTCACAATGCGTCGCGCCCGCTGGCCGACTGGTCGGACGTTATTGTGACCTGGTTGAACAATTTGCAGGGCGATCAGAGTTTCGATCCGCAGGTCCCGGCCGAGAAAATGGAACTCGATGCGACCGTCCTGCTGCTGGAAACGCTTGATGCGCATGCCGAAGTGCCCGACGCTCTGCTGCCGGTCGTGAGCGGAGCACAGGCGCTCTGGCTCACGCTGGATGAGATTTCGCAGTCGAACGTCCCGGCACCGCCCGATGAATCGGCGATCGAGATTCTGGGCCGACTCGAACTACCGCTCGATGATGCGCCCGTTGTGGTGATCACGTCGTTCAACGAGGGAAATTGGCCGTCCGCGTCGGGCGCCGATCTCTTCCTTCCAGATCGCCTGCGTCAGCGACTCGGAGTTGAAGACAACGACCGCCGTTACGCCCGCGACGCCTATGCATTATGTGCTTTATTGGCGTCGCGCAAACAGGTCGTTTTGGTGGCAGGACGGCGGGACACGCAGGGCGATCCGCTGCTTCCGAGCCGCCTGCTGTTCGCCTGCGATGCCAACGAAGCGGCTCAACGAGTGCAAACTTACTTTGAGTCTCCGGCGCCCCCACCCCTGCCGGTCTTTGGAACAGAAGCCGCAGGAAGCGAGACGTCACGGTTTGTCGTGCCGTTGCCGCAGCCTCTGACCGCACCCATCGAGTCGCTCCGAGTGACCGCATTCAGATCCTACATCGCCTGCCCTTACCGCTTCTATCTGGAGCAGGTGCTCGGGCTGCAATCGGTGAGCGACGACGCGGACGAGATGGATGGCGCGGCGTTCGGCACTCTTGTACATGAGGTTCTCAAAAAGTTTGGTCAGAGCGATCTCCGCAACGCGCCGGCCGCCGACCAGATCGAACACTTTCTTTCCGAGGCGGTGGACGACGCCGCCGACCGATTGTTCGGGCGAGCGCGCTGGCCCGCGGTGAGTGTGCAGATCGAGCAGGCGCGGCGGCGACTTCGAGCGTTCGCTCCATGGCAGGCACATAGAGCACAGGACGGCTGGACGATCCAGTTCGTCGAATGTGCTGGCGAAGAACAACCGACCCAGCTCACGCTGCCGGACGGCCGGTCGATCACGCTGAAAGGGAGGATCGACCGCATCGATCGGCGAGAGCCAACCGGGGAGTGGGCGTTGCTCGACTACAAGACGAGCGATGCTGCGAACTCGCCGCAGGCGTCCCATCGAAAAAAGGATGCA
>JAHBXU010001006.1 GCA_019636315.1 Planctomycetaceae bacterium
GGACGAAGCGGGCGAATTTCTGCGATGATCGCGGCCTGTTGAACCTGACGCCGCCCGCCTGATGATCACCAGATGGACGAACTGCGACTGTTCAGCCTCGTTCTGGGGTACCTGGTCACGCTGTTGCTGATCCGCTGGGTCGTCTTGACGCAGAGACGTCATCCAGCCGCAACGGTCGCCTGGATTCTGGCAATCATCCTGCTCCCCTATCTCGGGGGACTGCTGTATCTGTTTTTTGGGATCAATCGAGTCGAGCGTCGCGCGGCCCGCATCGAGGCGGCGTCGCGAGTCATTCATCCTCATCTGCCGCCGCTGGGGCAGTATCAGGCTGATTGCGGCCTCGTGCTGAACGACCTGCAGTCGCGACTGCTGCGGCTCGCATCGGCCGATGGCGAGACGGCGCCCACATCGGGCAACCAGATTGACGTCCTGGCCGATACCAATCTGACGTTGCGTCGGATCGAAGTGGCCATCATGGAAGCGAAGGAGTCGCTGCATCTGGAATATTACATCTGGCGGCCGGACAAGACGGGCCGCCGTGTCCGAGATTTTCTGGTTGAGAAAGCCCGCGCGGGCGTCAAAGTGCGGTTTCTCTACGACGGAGTCGGCTCTTTGTTTCTCAACCGGCGGTTCTTCCGCCCGATGCTCGATGCCGGAATCGCCGTCGCGCCCTTCATTCCCGGCCGATCGTTGCGCGCGAAGTGGTCGATCAATCTGCGCAGCCACCGCAAGATCGTCATCGTGGACGGCCGCGTGGGATTCACCGGCGGAATGAACATTGGAGATGAATACCTCGGACGCAACAAAACGCTGGGTTACTGGCGGGACACACACCTGGAGATGCGCGGGCCGACGGTTCTGCAACTGCAGCGCGTCTTCGCCGAGGACTGGTACTGTGCGACGGGAGAGGATCTGACCGATCCGCAGCGGTTTCCTACGCCCTCGATGGCGGGGGACGTCGTCGCTCAGGTGATCAGCAGCGGTCCTATCGGGCACGCACGGACGTTCCATGAATTGATCTTCACCGCGATCAACGAGGCGCGTGAGCGCATCACTCTGGCGACGTCGTACTTCGTCCCGACCGAACCGCTGATGATGGCGCTCGAGACAGCCGCGCGGCGCGGCGTGCGGGTGCGTTTGCTCCTGGCCGGCCGCTCTGCGCACTATTGGACGATTCTCGCCGGCCGGTCCTACTACGAAGCGCTTCTGCACGCCGGAGTCGAGATCCACGAATATCGGCGGGGCATTCAGCATGCCAAAACACTGACCATTGACGGCCAATGGTCGCTCGTGGGGTCGGCCAACTTTGACGCGCGCAGCCTGCTGCTCAATTTTGAGGTCGGCGTCGCCATTTATGATCCACGGATCGCGGCCGAACTGGAGCAGCACTACGCGACCGACATCGTCCACGCCCGAGAAATCCGACTCAGCCAATGGGAACGGCGTCCAGCCCGATCCGTGTTCGCCGAGAACGCGTGCCGCCTGTTTGCTCCCTTGCTGTAGCTGCGATGAACCGGCGCCGTCGATCGGTGCGGGGCGAATCCATCATTCGAGAAGGTGCTCGTGCGTTCCACCGGATCTTGTGGCACAATACCCCGATGCCTCCGCCAGCCGATTCCATCGTCTTACAACTGCTCGTCAAAGCGCGGGACGGAGACGATGCGGCCCGGGATGCGTTGTTCGCCAAGTGCCGCAACTATGTTGCACTCGTGGCCCGCACCCAGGTCGAAAGCTGGATGCAGGTCAAAGTGGATGCATCGGATCTCGTTCAACAGACGCTGCTGGAAGCCCACCGAAACTTCAGCGATTTCCGCGGCGGCTCCGAAGCCGAATGGCTGGCCTGGTTGCGGAGAATCCTTCATCACAACACACACGACTTCATCCGCAGGTACAAGTCGGACAAGCGCCATGTGCACCGGGAAATCTCCTGGCAGGCCGCGGCTGCGGACGACTCGACGCCGCTGTTTCATGATCCGCCCGGGCACGAGCAGACG
>JAHBXU010001007.1 GCA_019636315.1 Planctomycetaceae bacterium
CTCCTCGCCAAGCTCGGCATCTTGTAAAGCCGGGCCGCCCTGGCCGGGAGGATCGGAATCAATCTCCACCACTCCATGTCGGGGATCCGGTTTGACGGAGCAGCCGCATCGGGACCACATCGGACACGTCACAACATGGACGTCTGCCCGGTTCCGCCGACACCTTCGAGAACGTCGAACGTCAGGCCAACGGAATCGCGAAGGCGCTCGTGCTGACGCTCCAGCCTGCGAACCGACGCCGAGCCGGTCCTATCTCATCGGAGCGTATCGCTGAACAATCGCCCGCGCGCTCCTTAGTCCGTCGACGGCCGCACTGACGATTCCGCCAGCATACCCGGCGCCTTCTCCCACGGGGAACAATCCAGCGATTCCCGGCGTCTGGCGGGACTCCGGATCGCGGTCGATGCGGACGGGGGATGAGCCGCGCATCTCCGGCCCCGTCAGCGTCGCACCTTTGAGAAACTCGCCTCGCCAGCGCTGGTCCATGAGAGGCAATCCGTGTTCGATTGCCCGGATGACGACGGGCGGCAGCACGCCCCGCACATCAGCCGCCACGGTCCCCCGCTGATAGGACGAGGGCAGCGCCCGCTCGTCCGTCGCAGCAGCCGCAACACGCGTTGACCGCCCCGCCAGAAAATCCTTCGCCCATTGAATCGGCGCCAGATAGTTGCCCCGCCCCATCTCGAAGGCGATCCCCTCGTAGCGGCGCTGCAATTCGACTCCGGCGAGCGGATGCGAACTGCCGAACTCATGCGGTTCCAGCGTAATCATCAATCCGCTGTTGGCGAATGGTGTGTCGTGTCGCGAATTGCTCATGCCGTTGGTGCAGAACTGACGCGGCTCGGAGATGCTCGGAATGACGATGCCGCCGGCGCACATGCAGAAGGTGTACAGGTCGCGCTCCCCTCTGGAGACGAGGGTGTAGTCGGCCGCCCCCAGGAGGTCGAGGTACTCTGCTCGCCCGTATTTCCAGCGGTTGACCTGCTCCTGCGGCTGCTCAATCCGCAGTCCCAATTGAAACGCTTTCGCTCGGAGAGGAACCTCCGCATCGTGCAGCATGTGATAGGTATCGCGTGCCGAGTGTCCCATCCCCAGGACAACCTGCGTGGACGGGATGAACCCGCCTGATGTATTCAGACCTCGCACGCGGCCGTCGGCGATCTCGATCCCTTCCATCCGGCAGTCGAACCGATACTCTCCCCCGGCCGCTTCAATCCGTCGGCGGAAGTTGCGGCAAATCATTGGCAGCTTGTTGCTCCCCAGGTGAGGTCGATGCTCGTACGTCAGCGATTCGCGCCCTCCGCACTCGACAAACGCACGCAGCACCCAATCGACATCCGGTCCGCTCATTCGGCACGTCAGCTTGCCATCCGAGAAGCACCCGGCGCCGCCTTCACCAAAGAGATAGTTATTCTCGGGGTCATGCGGCCCACCAGCATCGAACGCCCGCACGGCCGATACGCGCTCCTTGACCGGCTTGCCCCGTTCGAGAATCAGGGGACGAAACCCCTTGAGCGCCAGATAGTATCCCGCCAGCAAACCCGCGGGCCCGGATCCGACGATCACCGGCCGATGATCGAGAGGCGTCGCGCCGGGCGCGGGATCGTCAAAGACGGCCGGTATAAAAGACTGCACGTCCGCAGCCGCGGACTCCTGCACACGAGACTCCAATTCCGCGGGCAGCTCGACGGCGACCGAGTACACAAACCGCAGATCGTGCCGCGACCGCGCGTCCAGGCTCTTCCTCAGAATGCGCCACGAGAGGACATCGCCTGCGGGGATTCCCAATCGCCGCGCTGCCGCATCGGCGAGCGCGGCTTCCGTCTGCTCCACGGGCAACTGCAGGTTGTTGACTCGCAGGCTCATGCCGACGTCACCATGCCACCATCACCGGCGCTCGGACGTCCGCGAGCGACTCATCACAAACACGAAAGCGAGGACGCGTGCCATCTGCGTCCGCGGGGCGACTCCAGCGGCCAGACGAGAACATCGAC
>JAHBXU010001008.1 GCA_019636315.1 Planctomycetaceae bacterium
GACCGTCATCCACAACTGGTCACGGACATCAAGGATGATGTCGCTCTCGCCGTCCGGCTCGATTCGACGGACCGCGACGCCCTGCTCAGTCAGGACATCGACAAAGTGGATGTTTGCGTCGTCGCCATCGGTGAGAACTTCGAGGCGTCGCTGTTAACGACCGTGCTGGTCAAGGAGATGGGCATCCCCAAAATCATCTGTCGCGCGCAGACCGCGTTGCATGCCGAGATCTTTCGTCAGATCGGCGCCAGCCAGGTCATTCAGCCCGAACAGGCGGCCGGTCTGCAAGTCGCGCGGCAACTGGCAAATCCGCAACTGGCGGACGTGATTCCGCTCTCCGCGGATTTTTCCCTGATCGAACTCAAAGCGCCGCGTGAGTTTCACGGAAAATCCGTGGAAAACATCGGGCTGCGTGCAAAATATCAAGTGAACCTGGTGGTCATCATGCGGCCTCAGGAGGGGGCGGAAGTGATTCCGGGGCGCGACCGTCCCATGCAGACCCGTGTGCCGCGCCCCGACGACGTGATCCGACCGGACGACACGCTCATCCTCGTCGGCGCCAACGAATCACTGGCCAATTTGCCGAAGGAATGATCGACCCTCCCTGGTCAGCACGCCGACCGGGACACCCAGTTGCCGCACCTTTGGGAAGGCGTTGCGTCAGTCCAGCTGAACGCAAACCAATCGATCCCCAAACCGGGCGATCAACTGCCCGTCCACGAGGACGGCGGCATACAGCGTTGGACCGGAATCGGCTCCCGGGGGGCCGGCGGCCGGTTCTGACGCCCGCGGTTCCTCGCCGGTCAGCGGGATTTCATTCAGCACGCGATACTCCGGGCCGGACGCGATCACCGTGACGGTCCCGTCCTTGCGCGGCAAGTACACCCGTTCGCCTGCGGCCAGCGGCGTCGCCCACAGGCTGCTGCCGATCCGCTCAGCGAATCGCTCTTCACCCGTCGCCAGTTCAACGCCATACAACACGCCCGCACGATTCACGAAGTAAGCGAGCCCGTCGTGCCCCAGTGGGGAGCCGAATGAGGACGTTGCTCGCTTTGCGTGCCAAACGTACTTCGCCTGCCAGGATCCATCGGCTGCTTGCTCGATGCCGACGGCCCCATTCGATGCGGCCGCCACGGTTGCGTCCCCTCCTTCGCGTCCGACTGTTGCGCCGATCAGGAACTTCCCCTCGGAGTAGGGCATGGGGGTTGGCGTCGAGTTCCCCGACAATTCATTGAAAGTCCATAACCGCTCGCCGCTTTCCGGATCGATGCCGATCAGTGTGCCGATCGCACTCAGTACCAGATGTTCTCCGCCAGCCACGGGAACCAGTCGCGGGCTGGCCCAACTGGTCGCACCTGCTCCCGGGACCTTCCAGCGCGTCGCTCCGGACGATTTATCGACTGCCAGCACGTAAGGCTCACTCTGGCGCTCGACCCAGATAAAGACCGTCGTCGACGATTGCGCCAGCGACGCTCCCAGCCCGTGCCGCGAGTCGATCGGGCCGTACTCCTCGACAAGGTTCCGCTCCCAGCGGCCGACTCCCTCGGAAGAGAGCGCAACCAGGTTGCCGCCCTCAAAAAATGCAATCACGCCGTGTTCATCGACGACAGGCGTTGGTGCAGCATGGCTGACATAGCTGGAACTCTCCTGAGGCGAGGCGTTGGCGAGATCGTACTGCCAGAGCATGGCGCCGTCCGCGAGAGAATACCCGCAGACATGATACGTCTCCTTCTGCGGACCGGAGACGGACGTCAGATAAATGCGTCCATCGCGGACGACAGGACTTGATTGCCCCGTCCCGGGGATGGTGCTCGACCAGGCAATTGTCCCGGATTCCGAACTCGTGGCCGTCGAATCAACAGGTCGTCCACCGTTTTGAAACGACGTCCACTCGCCGCCTGCGGAGGTCGACGCCGACACTGCGACAAGCAAAAGCGGCAGCGTGTGAGCCATGTGTCGTGGCGGCATGAACGCCATGAAATCGCCGACCGGAC
>JAHBXU010001009.1 GCA_019636315.1 Planctomycetaceae bacterium
CCTGAAGGTCGCCTGACCCCAAGACCCCTCCTTGAATGTCCATTGCCGTCGGGAGCGGCGGTTGCCCTCCACGCGATTCACTCACTTGATCGCGGTTCCAGCCGGCTGATGGCCCAGCTCATGTGTCCCAGACAAATGGGGCTGCCTCAATGTATCGACGGTGGACGGTCCGGCTCTGAGAGTTGTTGTACGATGTCCGTTGAAGCCGGTTGTGACGATGTTGTGCCCGAGCACCAGCCGACTTTTCAGTCTGCAGGGATCGAGGAATTCTCCCGCCCACACCACGAGATCTGGACGCCGGAAGGAGAACGAACCTGATGGTCCGGATGTATCGATTGTGCCGACGGTATGGATGAGGCCGCCGCCCCAGGGGGCATGTGTTGACGTGGCAGGCATCAACCGGACTGGACGGCCTGGTGCGAGTGTTCGCTGCCTGATGAGCGGTCGCATTTTCGCGGAGGAGACGTCGACGCGCAACATTTCTCATGAACGAGTGCTGTCTTGAACGAATGCGCCACCCTCCCATGGTGGTGCACCGTGATGGGAATGCAGACGCTCGCACTCCCTGCAATGTCCCAGGTGACGGGCATCAATCCGCCGGACATGCGGAAGATGCCGGACGTGGCGTCCGTAGTGTTCGATCCGGTGGTTCGGAAGGATCTGCGCGGCCGAAGCAATTCGTCCGGGCGGCTACTTGATCATCACGATGTCCGCAAGGCGGAGGGCCACCGCTCCCGATTCGTAGAAGAACGACTCTCTGTCTGTCGTGGGAGAGGAAGTATGCTGCAATCTTCTGGTGTCGTCGATATCCCGTCAGAACCTCGAACGGCGGACCGTGCGGCTGGTCCATGGCGAATTGCCGTCGCGTCTGTCGCGGCGCTTGCGGCGGGCGTCGCCGTCGTAGGCCTCTCGATGGGAGGCCCACGTGCTACTTACACCGGGCGGCTTTCCGCTCGCATCCTTCCCGTAACGGCCACGCAGGACGGCATCCTCACAAAGTGGATGGTCGTCGAAGGAGAGCCGATCCGCATCGGCCATGTCATGGCCGCGATTTCCAATCCCTCGCTGACGGACCAAAAGCGTCAGTTACAGCAGGAGGTCGCTCGATTCAAAGTCGATCTGGATCGCGCGCTTGCACAAGCGGAGCTCGATCTGGAATGGCGTGTGAAAGAGGTCAATGCCGAGATCTTCAGCGCGCGGCTGCAATCGGCCGAGCTGCTGGAGGAAAAGTACCGGCATGAAATGGAAAAGGTCGCTCTGACCGACGTGCTCACCAGCAAGTCCCTGGCGCTCTGGGTGCCGAACGATTCAGTATTCGATTCGGTCATCATGCAGGATTCCGAGAATCAGCATGGGCGGCTGAGCACGGTGCTGCGGGTCGAAGCCGCGTCCAACTCCGTTGATGTCTGTTCTGTTCAGGTCGAAATGTGCGAAGAGCAGGTGAGCAGCCTGGAACAGCTTCGGGAGTCGCTTCCCGAGCGTGTCCGCCGGTCCATCGGCGTCGACATCGTCGAGCGTCAACTGGCGGATGCAGAGGAGAGGCTGGCCGTGCTTTCTGAAAGAGAACAGGAGCTCCTGGTCGCATCCGAGGTCATCGGGCAGGTCGGCGTGTTTCTGAAGAATCCCGGTGACTATGTGAGAACGGGCGATCGGATTGTCGAGATTTTCGATGACGTACAGCGTCACATTGTCGTGGACGTGCCGTCAGCCGCGGCCGGCGAATTCAAAGTGGGGAACGAACTCCCGTTGACGTTCCCTGGAAACGTGAAGCGGACGTGCCGCGTGGCCAAGGTGGCACCGCAAGCGGTTTCGGCGTCCGAGTCGTCAGGGGATGCCGTGGTGCGCGTCCGTCTGGAACCGGCCGGGTTGCTCTGGCCACATGTCGCGATCGGTTCACAGGTCGCCGTTGGCTTGCCCTGACGCTGGATCGCACGAATCGAGCGTCGTCTTCCTTCGCAGCAGAATCCGGTACGTCTGCAAGGGCCCTGCGAAA
>JAHBXU010000101.1 GCA_019636315.1 Planctomycetaceae bacterium
CCGTCGAAACCCAGCGCGTAGGGACCTGCGAAAATATCGTTCGGCTGGAGATCAAAGTTGAGGCTCGGCAGTTCGCCGCCCGCTCGGAGCAGGCGGTTGTAAGCCCCCGGAATCGGTCGTCCCTCAGGCACGAACGCGTCGGGAAACCCTGATCCGTCGTTGGCCCCGCGCGTCTCATAGTACACATCGGTGAAGTTCACATTGTTCCAGACGGCAGCTCCGTAACCGACAGGTTGTCCCAGTTCCCAAAGCCGCTGGCGCGTATCGACGGTCAGGCTTTCGTCAAAGTCGTGTGGATCGAGGAGCGTCACCTGGTCGACAGGGATGTGGTGCGCGGCCAGCCGCTCGACCGCCTCACTTGTTACCGCGGTCCCAAAGCTATGGGCGATGAAGTGCAGCGCGGGATTCTGCGCTCCGGCCGCGAGCGAGATCAGATTGGTTCCGACGAGCAGATTGAACAGTGCATCGCCGGCCGCCTCGCCCCAGCCGGAGGACGGCTCGTTGGATTCGGGCGCCCAATCGAACAGGAGGACGACGTTTCGCGGCGTCCCCGTCAGGATCGATCCATTATTGAGTCCGTCATCACCGGCCCCCAGATCGAGGTCAAAGAATCCCGCCGTCCCTTCGGCGCGAAGGTCGTAGTCGAGCAACCAGGCAGTCTGATCCGCTCCGCTGGCCAGATCGGCACGGTCGCGGATCGCGCTGGCCAAGGGGAATAAGGAGTCCCCTTGTCTCGGTCCTGCTTGAAATCCGTGGGTGATGACCGTCAGGCCCGCAATCTGGTCACGATAGTTGGCGATCTGAGTTCCAATCGACGCCAGGCTGGACCAGAACAGATCGGCAGGAGGACTGCCTGAATCGTCCGCCGCGGGCGGTGCGTCGTCATCCTCACCCGCGGCTGGGACCTCCTCGTCCTCCGCAGGGGTAATCGAGAATGTGAGCGCACGATCGGTCACTTGTCCCGTCGTGTCCGTGGCCCGAATCGTCACGACATGATTGCCGACCGGCAACGCGCCGGTCTCAAACCGAAACTGCCCGCTGATCAACGATGATGTGATGTTCTGGAAAGGTCCGGAATCCAGGCGCGCTTCGAGACGCGTGATTCCGAAGTCATCTGTGGCTGTTCCGATGATGACAGGCAGGTTCGTTCCCACTCCTGTTCCAACAGAAGAAGTCGTCGATCCAGTCGCCATTTGAACCGTGACAACGGGGGGAAGATCGACCGCGCCGCCGTTTCCTGTCCCGCCGGTCTGCGAGCCGGGAGGCGTTGTGCCGCCATTGGTTTGTCCCGATGTTGCGCCGTTTGAGCCATTTGATGAGGAACCTGATGTCTGGTTTCCTCCTGTCGTGGGTGAGCCATTGCTCGGAGCCTGCGGCGTGGACGTCTTCTGAGGAGCGGCCGCACCGTTTGCCGCACTTGCAGGAGGTGCGTTGAACAGGCTTCCGTCGCCGCGTTCGGACTCCGGTCCCTGGCTTCCGGCGATCCCTCCTGCCGCCCGGTTACTACCAGTAGAGCCTCCCGAGCTGGCGACAGGTGCGGAAGGCGCTGCGTTCTGCAATGGGACTCCGCCGCGGATCTCATCGCCCTCCCGATCCTTCTCCAGCGATGAACCGAACGTCGCACCAGCGCTCCTGACGGGGTCGCGGTTGTTGTCAGACTTCTCTTTGCCGTCCTTGTCGAGCGAAATCCTGCCCGTTGCTCCCGCCCGGACCGCCTGCTGCTCGAGCACGCCCGAATGTCGTCCCGCCTCCCATGTCTCGTCGCGTTCCGAGGTGTATGCGTCGCCGATGATTCCTTGCGACGGAAACAGCGTGGGAGAGGGGCCGATGGAGTCCTCAAACGCGAGGTTTGAATTGGACGACGCTCCGTGGGCGCCAATCATTGACGATCCCGCAAGAAGGGACGACGCCCCCGTGATGAGACCGAACAGCGGAATGATCTCTCCCGGAGAGGCGCGCACTTCCAGGACGTCCGCTACCCAACGCTGGGCGTCCCCAGGGCGGCCTCTTCCCTTGAGACGATTGCGACCTCTCGACCGACGACGCCACAAAACGGAGCGCAACCCCTGCAGCCAATCGGAGATGATCATGGCGAAGAATCTTTCACGTGCGTTCGTCGAACTGGGAAACCTGAGATTCGAGCAGACTCGGTGAGAGGACGTCGAACGGGACGCGCATTCCATCCGTGATTCCGGACGGAGGCACGTCGTGCCGACCTGCCACCCCATCAATTGGGTGCGCGGCCGGCGGACAACTGACTGTCCACTTCAGAAACAGTGGTTCGAGGAATGCGGCTGGTTCACGCATGCCTGACACTTCGCCGCTTCGAGGAGGAACTCGTGCATCGGACGGTGTGAGGTCACTCGTGAAACCGGATGAGCATTCAACGACCAGGCAAGCGGTCAGCAGCGGCGAACGGACGACCGAGAGTCATCAGTCGGGCCGGTCGCAAAATCGCACGCGGAAGCCATCGCGGAGCACTGTGCCACCACCAGGCAGGCTCCCGACGGCCAGCCCGCGCCGCTCGTCGGCTGATCAACCGGAGTGCCTGAG
Source organism: Planctomycetaceae bacterium (assembly GCA_019636315.1). Classification (GTDB taxonomy): domain Bacteria; phylum Planctomycetota; class Planctomycetia; order Planctomycetales; family Planctomycetaceae; genus JAHBXU01. Next base: position 2,554 of record JAHBXU010000101.1, read on the forward strand.
GACATCGCCCCAGGAGACCGACTTCACCAGAATTGCACGGGCGGACAGCCTTGGGAGCGAGAGCGATCGTGCGTGGACAGGTCCACGACGAAGAATGACCGGAGTCAATGAAGAGGTCCGCTTGCCTCGTGATCATGAGGCTGGCCCGCTGTTGAGGTGATGACCGCGTTGACCACCGAGGCTGCCCATCTTGACACGATGACCGCAGTCACGCAAGCAATCAAGCATCGCTGCGGCGGGCCGGTCAATGGCGGCGGATGGCTCCTGATGAACCACACGCGGCTTTCAACCTCCCGCCGGTCACTTCATTCCCGTGTTGCATTGTTTTCGGACTGCATTCGATTGGCAGCACTGACGTTTCACCGCACGACGCTGCCGCGACTCGTGCGTGTCGAGTACAATTGCTTTATGATTGATGAACCGCGTACGCATCGTGTCGCAGCGCCCATGCGCGTTTGCAGTTTTGAGAGCCGACGGGCAGAGGAGATGGCCGTCCTGATCCGCAAGCATGGCGGCGAGTCGACGGTGGCCCCGTCGATGCAGGAAGTGACCTTGGACGATAACCGCGCGGTGTTCGCATTTGCTGAACGCCTGCTGCGTGGAGAAGTGGATGTCGTGATCTTTCTGACGGGAGTAGGGGCACGGGCGTTGTTGGACGTTGCCGCGGAGTCGTATTCACGATCCGAACTCCTCGCGTCGCTCGATCGCTGCCTGACGATTGTCCGTGGACCGAAGCCAACCGTGGTGCTTCGCGAATGGGGCGTACACATCGATCATCGCGCTCCCGAGCCGAACACCTGGCGTGAACTACTGGCCATGATCGATGAGGCCGCAGTCGAACTGGCGGGAAAAACCGTCGCACTCCAGGAGTACGGAATTCCGAATCCCGAGCTCGAATCCGGACTGCGGGCGCGGGGCGCCGTGTTGCAAACGGTGCCCGTGTACTGCTGGAAACTGCCTGATGACACCCGTCCACTCGAAGCGGCGATTCGAGCGGCTTGCGAAGGCCGATTCGATGTCCTGCTTTTCACGAGTGCTCAGCAAGTGCGGCACGTGCTGGAAGTCGCCGGCCGGTTGGGATTACAGAGCGACTGGATGACGGCGGCACGCGCGTGTTTTATCGGCAGCATCGGCCCCACATGCTCCGAGGCGATCCGGGAAACAGGACTCCCGGTGCATCTGGAGCCGAGCCATCCCAAAATGGGAGTCCTCGTGCGCGAGACATTGGAGTCATTGTCGGCCCCGTCGAGCGACGAAGTTCACTCATTACACGCAGAGTAACCCCTCCGTTGATTGGCGGGGCGCAGGCGCCGTGTTCCGCTCCGGAGTCAGTCCGGTACGGTGCTCCCGCTCCGGTGCCAAAACGCATCAACCGACGTCGGTGGGAGGCGCTTCGAGATAGGTGTAAGCGTTCAACCGGTCCTCATAGAACCGGATGTATCGGCCCGCCTGCTGGTGATCGATGCGCCCTTCCTGGACGGCCGTTTCGACCGCCGACTGCAATCGCTGCAAGAGGTCCTGTCCATCGAACTGAACGTAGTGCAGGACCTCGCGAACCGTGTCGCCCTTGATGATCGAGTCCAACTGCACTTCGCCGCGCTCGTTGACGTCAACGTGAATCGCGTTCGTGTCGCCAAACAGATTGTGAAGATCGCCGAGAATCTCCTGATAGGCCCCAATCAGGAAGGCGCCGAGGTAGTAGGGCGATCCGTTCGGGCGATGCAGCATGAGCGTCCGTTTTGTCGATCGCCGATCGATGAAACTGTCGATCTTGCCGTCGGAATCGCACGTGATATCGCACAGGACGGAGTGCCGCGTCGGCCGCTCGTTGAGACGATGGATCGGCATCACCGGGAAGAGCTGCTTAATGGCCCAGCTATCCGGCATCGACTGAAAGAGCGAGAAGTTACAGAAGACGGTGTCGGACAACATACGGTCCAATCCGTCGAGCTCGTCCGGCACGTAGTCGAGCTCCTGGATCATGTCACGGATGCGACGGCAGACCGCAAAGAAGAGATCCTCGACGATCACGCGTTGGTCGAGCGGGAGGTAGCCCGTATTGAACAGGCTCATCGCGGTTTCCCAGGCCTGTTGTGCGTCGTGATAGCCTTCGAGCACGTTGCGCGGATTGAGATCGAGATACGTCGAATACAAGTCGTGGAGCGGCTGAGCCGCGTCTTCGGGCACGCTGTATCCATTGCCGGCGACAAGTCCATTGGCAGCCGCGGGGGCGGGGACCTCCTGCGAGGGGGCCGCAGACGGCGTCACGGCTGGCGGATTGCCCTGGCCGGCGACCCCCAGCGTCTCGAAGACGAGCACGCTGTGATAAGCCGCAATGGCTCGGCCGCTTTCCGAAATGATCTCCGGATGAGGAACGCCCGCATCATCACACACCGCCTGAATGTGGTACACGATGTCGTTCGCGTACTCCTGCAGTGTGTAGTTCATGCTGGACTCGAAGTTCGTCTGCGAACCGTCGTAGTCCACTCCCAATCCGCCGCCGACGTCGAGCACCTTCAACCCGGCGCCGCGACCGTACAGGTCGGCATAAATGCGGGCTGCCTCATTGATGGCCGATTTCACCTGCCGAATGTGCGTAATCTGGCTCCCCAGATGGAAATGCAACATGGTGAAGCAGTCGGACATGTCCCGACGCTGCAATTCGCCCAATCCGCGCAGCAATTCACTCACGGTCAGGCCGAACTTCGACCGGTATCCCCCAGACGACTGCCAGCGGCCGGCGCCGCGCGACGCAAGTTTGACGCGCATTCCGATGCTGGGGCGGACGCCCACCTGTTCCGCAGCACGCAACAGCAAGTCCAGTTCCGTGTACTTTTCGACGACGGGGATCACGCGACGGCCCAGTTTCTGCGCCAGCATGGCCATCTCGATGAACTCAGCGTCCTTGAACCCGTTGCAGACGATGGGGATGTTTGGATCGGTCAGGGCGACCACCGCCAGAAGTTCCGGTTTACTGCCAGCCTCCAGCCCGAAACCGTACTGACGACCGAACTCGACGACCTTCTCGACGACGTGCTTCTGCTGGTTGACCTTGATCGGATAGACGCACTTGTACGACCCCTGATAGCCGTACTCCGAAATGGCCCGGACGAACGCGTCATGGATTTCCCGCAGGCGGTCCCGCAGAATGCCGTTGAATCGCAGGAGAACCGGCAGATCCAGTCCGCGGAGCTTGAGTAGCTCCACCAGCTCCTTCATGTCGATGAAGGGCTCTGGCTCGCGGCTGGGATGGACGCGCAGGTGCCCGTTTTTCCCAATGGAGAAGTACCCCTTCCCCCAGCCCGCCACGTCGTACTGTTCCTCGGCGTCGGTCATCGACCAACGCTTTCCATCCGGTTCAATCATGTATCGCTCCTGGAAATTCCGGGACATAAGATAACGCCCCTCCGACGTCCTTGATAGGGGAGCGAGCACCCGAAATGGCGTCGGGTTTCGTCTTTGGCAGACGAAGTCTTCCCGTCGGCACGCGCGGGGTCGACCTTCCGGGTTTTTCGGTCTCTGGGGAGGGAGTATGATGTTGACATGCAACCGAATCCTGGAATTGTTGTCGTGCGTGGATGGTGTGCCTCGTTCGGGACCGTTGTGGGGGGGCTGATACTGGGGGTGATCCTCCCGATGACGCCGCTGGCGGCGGACGACGCTCCGGAATTCTCGCCAGCACAAATCGAATACTTTGAGAAGCACATCCGGCCGCTGCTGGCCGAGCGATGCCAGAAGTGTCACGGTTCGCAGCAGCAGAAGGGAAGCCTGCGGCTCGACTCGCGGGCTTCGTTTCTCTCGGGAGGAGACACGGGCCCCGCGATCGTGCCGGGCCATCCGGATGACAGCGAGCTGATTCGTGCGATCCGCTACGAGCCGGATGGCTACCAGATGCCGCCGGACGGCAAACTGGCCGACGAGGCGATCGCAAGGCTCACCGAATGGGTCGCGATGGGGGCGCCATGGCCCACGCCGGCGGGAGACGGCGGCCCGACTCGGGACGGTGTGGGAAGCGAGTTCGACCTGGAGGCCCGGTCCGCGCGGTGGTCGTTCCAGCCGCTCGACCGCCCGACCATTCCGACCGTTCAAAACGTCGACTGGTGCCGCACGCCGATGGACCGGTTTCTATTGGCGAAACTCGAAGAGCACGGCGTCACGCCCGCGCCGGAGACCGATCGCCGCACGTGGCTGCGGCGGGTGTCGTTCGACGTGATTGGGCTGCCCCCCACGCCGGAAGAAGTCGACACATTCGTCAACGACCCATCCCCCAACGCTCATGACAAGGTGATCGAGCGACTGCTGGCGTCGCCGCACTTTGGAGAACGCTGGGGCCGGCACTGGCTGGACCTCGTCCGATACGCCGAGTCGCGCGGTCACGAGTTCGATCACGACGTCGCCAACCCCTGGCACTACCGCGACTACGTCATCCGCGCCCTCAACGATGACGTCCCCTACGACCAGTTTGTCGTCGAACACGTCGCCGGCGATCTGCTTTCATCAGAGCCGCGAGCGTCAGCGACCGGCCCTGAGTATCGCCTGCGGCTCCATCCCGACACCAGGGGCAACGAGTCCATTCTCGCGACCGGGTTCTGGTATCTGGGCGAGTGGGTGCACTCGCCGGTCGACATCCGCCAGGACGAAGCCGACCGCTTCGAGAACATGATCGACGTCTACTCGAAAACCTTCCTCGGCCTCACCGTCGCCTGCGCCCGCTGCCACGACCACAAATTCGACCCCATCACGACCAAGGACTTCTACGCGCTCCAGGGCTATCTGCAAAGTTCCATCTATCAGCAAGTCCGCTTCGAAACAATGGAGCACAACCGCCGCGTTGCCGCGGAACTGGAGAAAGTCCGACGAGAGGCGGCTGAGAAACTGATGCCGCTCATCGCCGAACTGATCGAACCGATCGTGGACGATCTCGACGAGTACCTGATCGCCGCCCGCGACCTGATTCAGTCGGGCGTTGAGACATATCCGGTCCAGAACGATGTCGTGTTCGCCGACTTCGAGTCCGGGACATACGACGGCTGGAACGTCGATTACGACGCCTTCGGCACGCAGCCGACGCGAGTCGACGGCCGCCCTGCCGACAGAAGCACGAACGCCGCCCCAGGCAACTTCATCGCCAGTTCCTACCGCACCGGCGACGGCGGCCACGGAGATGAACACATCGGCGTGCTGACGTCACTGCCGTTCGTGATCGATCGCAGTTTCGTCACGTTCAACGTGAGCGGCGGCGCATACGAATGGCGCACGTGCGTGCTGCTCCTCGTCGATGACGACATTCCCCACGCCGCAACCGGCCAGAATGACGATGTGATGCGTCCCGTCACCTGGGACGTCCGCTCTCACCGCGGGAAGTCCGCCCGAATTCGCGTCATCGATAACGAAAAAGGCCCGTGGGGACATATTGCCGTCGATCGGGTGGCTTTCACAGATCATCATCCACAGGGATCCCGACTGGTTGCACGAGAGGATTTCACATCAGCGTTTCTTGAGAAGATCGACAACCACGCGTGGTCCTTGTTGCTCGACTCGTCGATCCTTGGACATTGGATCGCCCATTTGCTCAATGCGAAGGATGATCCTTCCGATCCGTTTTATCTTTGGGCGGCCTTCACGTGTGGACAGTTTAGAAATCTCGATGCGGTGCAGCGTGAAGTCGAACAACTGGGATTGACTCACAGTTACGCCCCTGGGGCCTTCGAATTCGGGGATGAGGAGTGGGAAACTCACTTTTCTTATTCCGATCTAACTCCAACGTCGACAATGTTGAAAGTGCCGGATCTTGATGCCCGAGTGAAGTTCTCCAACGACCCCGCCGCACCGATTCGATCTGCCGTCGCGTTCCCGGGCAGCATTGAACTCGATGAAGAATTCGCGGATTTCGCCGATGCCGACGGTGCAATTGGAGAACCCGGCGCAACCGCCGCTTGGCGGCTCGGTGTTCGTGTATTCACACCAACATTCGACATCAAAAGTGGGAAGATCTACTGTCTGATTCGCGGCGGCGTGGACACCTACGTTGCAGTCGACTCGCACATACTGGTCAGAGGGCCATTGCACGGAACACTTGTTCGAGAGTATCCAGCTAAAGTCAACTCCGACTGGCGCTGGATCGAGATGGACATCTCACGGTACGCCGGTCATCGCGCCCATTTGGAGTTTGCACCGCGTGTCGGCGAGGACTTCGTGATTTCCAGGGTCGTACAGACGGACGTGGGGCCACCGGAGGAACTCTTTATTGATGATCCCTTTCAGTTCCACCGACATGTGTTGTTCTTGCAGGACGGCCTGCATTCTCCCCGCGCGCTAGCCAGGCAGTATCAACAGCAGTTTCGCAATATCGAAATCTGCTGTGACTGGTTTTTTGCACCCGGTGGAAAGAGTGGCACCTGCACGCTCGCAGAGACAGACTGGGCGATTCGCCATCCGCATTTGTTCGGCCTCGACGACGAGGAATCACGCTTCTCATTAAAATACGCGTCGTCGAATTACTTCGAGGATTTCGAGGCGATCAGACAAGAGATGAAACTCGTCTCCGCCATCGCCCCCGCCATGCTCGATGGAACCGGGGAGGACGAGTACGTCTTCATCCGCGGCAACTGGAAGAAGCCGGGGGAGGTTGTCCCGCGGCGGTTTTTGGAGGTGTTTGGCGGGGAGCGGATGCCGCGGCCGGAGCATGGCAGCGGGCGGTTGGAACTGGC
>JAHBXU010001010.1 GCA_019636315.1 Planctomycetaceae bacterium
TGCGGCGGGGCGTCACACATCGACACCTGGGATATGAAGCCGCACGCCCCGGCTGAGTATCGCGGTCCGTTCGATCCGATCGCCACGTCAGCGCCGGACATCACACTCTGCGAGCACCTGCCACTGCTGGCGCAGCAGGCGCATCACCTGGCGCTGGTTCGTTCGATCGGCGGCACGGTGAACACAAACGATCATCATGCGGGATACTACTACAATCTCACGGGTCACGAGCCGGACGTGACGTTCAAGACGAAGGGAAACGATCGCACGCCCTATCCTGACGACTGGCCCTACATGGGGTCGGTCGTGGCGGCCAAGCGGCTGGCGCATCCGGACTTGCCGAATGCCATCACGCTGCCCCATATGCCGAGCCGCAAGCCTTATACGCGGCCCGGCCAGTTCGCCGCGCGACTTGGCGTGGAATACGACCCGCTGTATTTGCAGGGTAAGCGTAATGAGCCGATGAAGTTCACGGCCCCTTCGCTGGAACTTCAGCAGGGCGTCGCTTCTGAGCGGGTGGCCGCCCGGAACAATCTGCGGGGAGCGCTCGACGACGCCCGCCGCGATTTTGAGCGGATCAGCAAGGTGCAGACGTGGGATCGACACACGGAACGCGCCATCTCACTGCTCTCCTCGTCGCAGACGACGGCCGCATTCGATGTCTCCGTCGAACCGGAATCGATCCGCCGCATGTATGGCGAGACGGTCAACGGCATGAGCCTGCTGTTGGCGCGAAGGCTGGTCGAAGCGGGTGTTCCCTTCATCACCGTCTTCTGGATGGGAGACGGGGAAGGTTCAGCGTTGGCCAAGAAGTGTAAGAGCGCCGGGAGTTGGGATACGCACGGCAGCAACTTTGCCTGTCTCAAGGACGACCTGTTGCCGGAGTTTGACCGCTGCTTCTCTGGGCTCATCGCGGACCTGGCGCAGCGGGGGTTGCTCAACGAAACGCTCCTCCTGGTGACCAGCGAGATGGGACGCACGCCGAAAATTGGCGACCCGCGGTCCGGGGGCGTTTCTGGTGCGGGACGCGATCACTGGACGCATTGTCTGACCGATCTTCTGGCGGGAGGCGGCATTCGAGGAGGCCAGGCCTACGGGGCGAGCGACCGACTTGGAGAGTATCCCGCCGAGAAGCCGCTCACTCCGGCCGATGTCACCAAGACGGTTTACCACGCGATGGGCATCAACGACCTGGAGGCCAGAGACCTTCAAGGGCGGCCGTACAACCTCCTCGAAGAGGGCGCTCCACTTACGGCGCTGTTTTAGGCTTCGCTTCCGGCGCTGTGGATTCTGCGTGCGGTTCAAATCGTCCGTTGGGATAACCACCCGCATAGGAAATGACGAACGCCCCGTGTGACGTCGGATAGCGCACCCTTTCGTCGGCAAGTTCAAAGTCGCTGGGCCCTTTTCGAATGAGCGCCTGATCGCTCGTTGGAGAGAGGAACCGAACAGCGAAGCGGTGCACAATCTCTGTGCGGTCGCCGAGTGAATGGCCGCTGTTGGTAACGGCCGTTCCGTCGACGTCGTCCCGCGAAATCCAGTATGGCTCGACGGACAACCCCGCCTGCTGCATGTGGGCTGCCATTTCCTGCTTGTCGCTCAAAGGACAGACATCGTCATCGACACCATGAACGACGATTACGTGACTCGATGATCCGAGTTCGCGCATGATTGTCAGGTGTTGTGGGTGACCAATGAATCGAATCTCCTGCGCGTCGGGTGAGAGGTAGTTTGGGCTTTGCGGATCGCGGCTCCAGCGGGCGTCGAGGCGGCTTCCACCGGGCAGATTGTACGCGATGTCGTCGTTCAGCCGCGCCATGCCGCACAGGTCGATCACGCAGGCAAAGGTGCGCGGTGCGAGCTTGTTCGCCATCAGCGTGACGTTTCCCCCGCCGGAACCGCCCGTGGCGTAGATTCGTCCGGAATGAAACGGTCGCTCCATCTGCCTCAGGGAATGGAAGGTGAAGCCGAGCGCCCGTAGGGAATCGA
>JAHBXU010001011.1 GCA_019636315.1 Planctomycetaceae bacterium
TCGGCAATGCTCCCTTCGTGCAGGCGCCATTTACACAAGACCTGGACGTCTGCAAGGAACTGCTGGCAGAAACAGAACCACGGATGGCCGGCCCGAAGACGGCGCTGGGGGATGCCATTGGACTGGCCGTCTCCGTCTTTGAACGAAGCGATGCTCCCGAGCGAACGCTGATCGTGCTGACCGACGGCAACGACACGGGTAGTGAAGTTCCGCCGGACAAGGCAGCCGAGGTCGCACGCGACAAGAAGATCACCATTCATGCCGTCGCTGTCGGAGATCCCAAGGCGGCTGGCGAAGCGGCATTGGATGAGACGTCGCTCCGGGCAGTCGCCGCGACGACGGGGGGCGTCTACGCCCATGCCAACAATCAACAGGAGCTGGCGAAGTTCTATGAGCGCATCGATCAACTGAAAACTCGCCAAGCCGAGACCCTCACGCATCACCCGCGGACCGACCTGTTCCACTGGCCGCTGGGCCTGGGACTGCTGCTCAGCATGGCGTCGTTGTGCCTGAGTGGATGGGGGACCGAGCGATGAGTGAGTTTCATTTCCTGCGTCCGTTCTGGCTCCTGGCTTTCGTTCCGGCAGCGCTGATCGCCTGGCGGCTCTGGAGATCAACCGACGACCGTCGCACTTGGAGAGGCGTGATCTCGGAAGAGTTGCTGCCGCATCTGGTTGTGGGGAAAGAGAAGCGGCATCGCCTGCAACCGGTGCACATGCTGCTGGCGGGCTGGCTGATCGGCACGATGGCGCTGGCGGGACCGGCCTGGCAACGCGAACCGGCGCCGTTCGCTGACGATGCCGCCGCGGTCGTCATTGTCCTTAAAGTTGCCCCTTCGATGTTGACGGAGGATGTCCAACCTGATCGGCTCTCCCGATCTGTGCAGAAGATTCGCGATTTGCTCAAACAGCGTCCAGGAGCCAAGACGGCGCTCGTGGCCTATGCTGGGTCGGCGCATCGCGTTCTGCCTCTGACGACGGATGCTGAGATCGTCAGCACATTCGCAGCCGAACTGAGTCCGGATATTCTCCCACGAGAAGGCGACTCCGCACACGCGGCGCTGACAATGGCGAGCGAATTGCTGAAGAAGGAAAACGAGCGCGGCTGGCTGTTGTGGATCGCGGACAGCGTCGCCGCAGATCAACAGGCGGCGATTGCAAAAGCTCAATCCACATTGGCGCCGACCAGTCTGCTGGTTCCCGAAACGACCGGGACCGAGTTCGAGACTGCCCAGCAGGCCGCCCGTGCGATCGATGCGGAACTCGTGTCCTTGACACCCGACGATACCGACGTGAAACAACTGTTGCGGCGCACGGTGTTCTCCAACGTTCCCGACGGCTCCGGAGGTGAGCGCTGGCGGGACGCGGGATATTTCCTCGTGCCGGTGATGGCGCTGCTCACCCTGTTCTGGTTTCGGCGCGGCTGGGTCATTCGCGGATCGTTGTGGGGAGGCTCCGCATGACATCGATTCAACGGCTCGCGCTAATCGTTCTGATGATTATCCTGGTTGGACTCTGGCGACCTTGGCGAATTGACCAATGGTTCACCCCCGATCAGCAGGCCGAACGCCTGTTTCAAACCGGCAAGTTTGAAGCAGCCGCCAAACTTTTCTCCGATCCGCTGCGCCAGGGAACGGCTCTTTATCGCGCCGGCGACTTCAAGAACGCGGAGAGAGCCTTTGCGCGCGATGGATCGGCCAACGGCGCATTCGATCGCGGCAACTCGCTCGTCATGCTCGGCAAGTATGACGATGCCATTCACAGCTACGATCGGGCCCTGCAACTGCATCCCCAATGGAAAGAGGCCACAGAGAATCGTGCCCTGGCTCAGGCCAGACGGGATCGGCTCGCGAATCAAGGCAACCCTGACGAAGGCACCGGGGGAGAAGAGAAACCCGACTCCATCGTCTTCGATGACAAGCCGAAGGGGAGTCAGGGGGACACCGTCCAGATCGCCGGTGGGCCGCCTCTCAGTGATGAAGAGCTCC
>JAHBXU010001012.1 GCA_019636315.1 Planctomycetaceae bacterium
GTCGAGGATGCCGCAGAACATGGTCATGAACTGATGCGACTGCACGATGCTGTGCAGCACCGAATTCACACAGCGGAGCACTTCGTGCGGCGGGCGTCCCGTGGGGAGGCTCGCGACATGGGGTGTTGAGTCAAACAGCGCGCGGAGCGCACCGCGCACATTGGCCATCACCATTGCGGCCGGAATGCTGTGCCCGGCCGCATCACCAATCGCGAGGAAGACGCGGTCATCCGCCAGGGGGATCAGTTCGAACAAATCGCCGCCGATACCGCGCGCGGTCTGCGTACAACCCGCCATCTCGCACCAGCCTTGTCGCCCGGTGTATTCGATCGGCGACGAAGGCTGCGTCCGTGAAGCAATGCGCACCTCCGCCTTGAGGAGACGCCCATTGGACGAATCATCCAGCAACTTGGCCTGACTGAGCAGTTGCTCGAGTCGCTGCGCCGCCAGGCCCAGTGCATGCCTGTCCCGGTGGGTCAGCCGCCGGTCGCGACGGTCGAATAACCAGAGTGCTCCCAGGGGAGATCGAGCGTCACCCAGGCATTGGCGGATGCCGGTTGCGGCGTTCGTTGGGAGGAACGTCTCCGTGCTGAAGGGTTGGACGCTTTGGCGAAAGACGGCGATACGATCCTCTTGGTCGGTGCGGAGGGATTCCGCACACTCGGCGAGCGATTCTGGTGAGAGGTCGATAACGGACGAGCCACGCATGGCGCCCCAATTCCATTCCCCCGTCCCGCTGTCACGAACAAGTAGTGCGGCTGCCGGATAGTCCGTGAGGCGGCGAAGTGCATCGAGCAGCCGGTCCATGCGGGCGGCGACCTGCAGCGGGTCGAGCAACTTGGACGCCGTCTTCGTGGCGAGCGGGCGATCGTTGTCGGTCGAGGCGCCGCGGGGCGGCGCCGGCCGGACCAGATCATCGCCGCCGCGCGTTGCGATGACGCGCTCAATCAGTTGGGCAGTCAATTCGGCCGTTTCGCAGGCCTTCAGGAATTCGGCGTCGCGTTCCTGACCGGAGCGACTTCGTAGACGCAGGACTCCCACAGTCTGTGCACCGTCGCGAATGGTCACTCGCCATTGCTCCAGTGCGTCGCCCGTGTCGCGTATCGCACCCGAGCGCACCTCCGCGGCATGGGAATCAAAAGTCAGCGCGCGGCCCATGATGCGCGAGTACTGTCGGCAGACCGTATCGATCCAATCCCAAGTTGGCTGATGGGTCCACATGTCGTCGCTTCATCACTTGTTCCGACGCAGGCAGCGACGACGGAATCGTGCACCGTCCCCGCATCGACCGGATACCGAGCGTTCACCGTAGCCACCCGGTCAGGTCGGCAGGAATACCAGACTCAGTTGCCGAACCATGACAGGTTCGCGGCCTGGCACGCTCCACACCATCTGACCGATGATGCGAGGCGCGACAAGCCACTCAACCCGTGCGAGAGCGCTTCCTCTTTCTCGTGGTCGGCCGAATCGGCCTCTGCCCCTGCTGGGAAATGATCCATTCGGGCCAAGTCGGTCAATATCGAGTCGGAGCGGGCGGTCGTTCGGTTTGGGAGAGTCGAGCGCGGCGGCGCCCGCCGTGCGTTGCATTCGTTAAATTCCGCTCGGTCAATCCCGTTGGTGACTCGGGTCCGCCACGTCGACCTGGAGAATGCGGAACTGGTCTGTGCCAATCGGTGCACCGCCGTTGTGAAACAGCAGGCCCTGATAACGGTATTCGGACAAGGGGCGATGCGTGTGACCGAAGCACACCTGACGGACGCCGTGGTCCGGTCCATGTCCAATGTGGTGCAAGTAGGACGTGATTCGCCGCGCGACAAGCCGCCTCGGATAGACGGCCCGCGGCACCAGCAGGTGCATCCGGCTTTTCACCACGAGATCATAAGCGCGGCTATGGTAGCGGCCTTTCTGTCCGTGCCGCGACCAGCGTTCTCGCCGTCGTTCAAGCATCTCCGCCGTCATTTTCCGATCGGCAACGTCTCCGTGAA
>JAHBXU010001013.1 GCA_019636315.1 Planctomycetaceae bacterium
TGAGTACGGTCGCGCAGCAGATGGACGAATGTCTGTCGCGATATCAGTTCGACGCGGCCACGCGGGCCATTCGCGAGTTTGTGTGGAACGAGTTCTGCGACTGGTATCTGGAGATGATCAAGTCGCGCCTGCGCTCCCAAGCCGACGGCTCTGCCGTCGGACGGACGCCAGGCGACATGGAATTGCGACTGAAAGCTGGACAGCAATCGTCCGACATCGGAGACGTCGGCTTGGGAGAGTGCACCAACTCCGTTGAACGCGCCGTTGCCCAACGGGTGTTGCTGGCGGTGCTGGACACGATTGTGCGGCTCCTGCAACCTTTCACGCCGTTCTTGTGCGAGGAACTCTGGCAGCGGCTCAGGGAGATTGCCCCGGAACGGGCGCTGCCCACTTCGGGAACTCAGATCTCGGACGGCAAATCTCAGGTCGCTGGCTCTCAACTCTCAACTCTCAACTCTCAACCGGTGGAACAGGCCTGCATTGTCGCCGCGTGGCCCGCGCTGCCGCGCTCGTGGCAGGACGAAACACTGGAACGTCGGTTCGGGCGTTTGCAGGAGACGATTGTCGCCGTGCGGAACGTGCGGGCGATTTACAACATCCCGCCGGGAACGCCCGTGACGCTGCTGATGCGGGCCAATCCGGAAGTCGCCGGCGATATGCAGTCCGTGGCCGCTCAATTCGATAATCTCGCCAAGGCCGTGCTCGAAGCGGCTGGTGCGGAAGTCGTGCGACCGAGCGGTGCGGCGAGCTTCACTGTGGGCGACGCCGACGGTTACATCCCCCTGGAAGGGCTTGTCGACCGCGACGCGGAACTCGTCCGTCAACGAAAAGAAGCCGACAAAATCCGGGGACACATCAAGGGACACGAAGCCAAATTGGCCAACGAGAGCTTCACCGCCAAGGCGCCCGCCGAGGTGGTCGCCAACGTGCGTGAGACGCTGGAGAACCTCAGGCAGCAACTCGCCAGCGTCGAGGAGATCATCGCGGACCTGTCGTGACGGGCCACGGCCCGTTCACGGCAGGAGTTCGCCGTCAGCGGCGGTATGGCCGAGCTCGCGGTTGATCAAATCGACCATCAGGCGGAGCTTGCCGACTTCGCGTCGATTGAAATCGAATCGGATGCGCGGCAGGTGGGCCAGATGGTCGTCCTCCTCTTCAAACGGATGCGGCTTGCAGCGTTCGATGCGGCCGGATTCCAGGATTGAACTGAACTCGTCGTTGAGCCGGTCCATGAGTTCGTCGGTCGGCTCCTTGTGCAGCCTGAGGACCAGCTTGCCGCGAACGTACCGCATGCTGTTGTAGACACAGTAAAAATCGAGGATCTCATCGACGGCCGCCTCGATGTCATCGGTCACGCGGAACAGGGCCAGGTCTTCGGGGGAGATCAGTCCCTGAGTCAGCAGATTCTCTTCGATGAATCGCCGCCAGTTGCTCCAGTAGGTCCCGCCGGGCTCATCAATCAGGACGATGGGCATGAGATCCCGTTTGCCGGTCTGGACGAGCGTGAGCGTCTCAAAGCCTTCATCCTGCGTGCCATATCCTCCTGGAAACAGGGCAATCGCATGCACCTCCTTCACGAACAGCAGCTTGCGCGTAAAGAAGTATTTCAGATGGACCAGTTTCTCATCACCTTCAATGACGTAATTAGCCTCCTGCTCGAAGGGGAGCATAATGTTGACGCCGAATGACATTTCTGCGCCGGCGCCGACATGGGCGCCTTCCATAATCCCTCCGCCGGCGCCGGTAACGACGTACCAGCCTTCCTCCGCCATCCGCCGGCCGAAGGCCACGGAATGCAAATAGGCCGGATGGTCGGGTGGCGTCCGGGCGGACCCGAAGACGGTAATCTTCCGCTGTTTGCGATAGGGGGTGAAGACCTTGAAGGCATAGCGCAATTCCTTAAGTGCGCGCGCCAGGATCTTCAGATCACCGCGGGTCGCTCCGTCCCGCTCGAGTTTGTCCGCCGTTTCCTTGATGTCGGCAA
>JAHBXU010001014.1 GCA_019636315.1 Planctomycetaceae bacterium
CAATCCCCTGAAACGCTTGCGGACGAAAACCCTTGAAATAGCAATCGTCCAGCACGAGGCATTTGAACTCGTTGAAATTGCACGGGACATGAACCCCGACGCCGTTGCGAAGTTTCAAACGGAGTGGACCAGCCTGCGCCAGACCAAACTTTCGGGCCAGCAACGGCCAGGGAGTTTCGACATGGCGGAACAAATTACGGTAACGGACGAATTGAGAGGATCGTTCCCACACGCGAATGACTCCTGAGATTGAATAACAAGCGATCGTCGGCTCGATGATGGGTTAAACGGAATCCCTGCGATGGCCACCGATGAGGGCCGGGGAACGACTTCCAAAAGGGGTGGGAAGATATCTCACTCCTTTCGAATTGGGCAAGAGCAGTCTGACAATGCCCTGCGACAATGAGCCGCCCCATACGAAGCAGTGCCATTCCCCTTCCTCTTTTTTCTTTCCCAATCAATTTCCGTTACAATCTTTCGGTCTCCTCGTGACTCCTTGCCTGTGCCGAAAGATTCCCCATGACTGTTTCACGCTCCGCCGCCCCACCACTCTCCCTCGACGAACTCCTCGCCGCTCCCGCCGGCGACATCCTGGACGTCCGCTCGGTCGGCACCGGCCCCGCCGGCAGCCTTCCCCTCACCGATAAGATGCTGCTTGAAAGTCCCAGCGGCGACTTGTTCGGCATGACCCAGAATGCGGGCATGGGTTGGAACCCGCAGCAACTCCTCCGCGATCAAATTCTCATCCTCAGCACGCAGGGGGGCATCCGCGCGGAGGATGGTCGCCCCATCGCCCTCGGCTATCACACCGGACACTGGGAAGTCGGCCTGCTGATGCGCGCCGCCGCCGAAGAACTCGACCGCCTCGAAAAACTCCCCTTCGCCGCTTACGTCAGCGACCCTTGCGACGGCCGCTCGCAAGGAACCACCGCCATGATGGACAGTCTCGCCTATCGCAACGACGCGGCGGTCGTCCTCAAGCGGCTCATCCGCTCGCTCCCCACCCGCAAGGGGGTCCTCGGCGTCGCCACCTGCGACAAGGGTCTCCCCGCCATGATGCTCGCCCTCGCCGAAATGCACTTCCTCCCCAGCGTGATCGTCCCCGGCGGCGTCACGCTTCCCGCCGCCGACGCAGAGGACGCGGGGAAGGTGCAGTCGTCCGGTGCCCGCTTCGCCCACGGCGAGATCACTCTCGAACACGCCGCCGACATGGGCTGCCGGGCCTGCGGTTCGCCCGGCGGCGGCTGCCAGTTTCTCGGCACGGCGGCGACGTCTCAGGTCATCGCCGAAGCGCTCGGCATGTCGCTCCCGCACGCGGCGCTCGCTCCTTCCGGACAGCCGATCTGGCTCGAAATGGCGCGGCAATCGGCCCGAGCGGTGGTCGAACTCCAACGACGCAAGCTCGCCATCCGCGACATCCTCACCGACAAGGCGTTGCACAACGCGATGATCGTCCACGCCGCGTGCGGCGGCTCGACCAACCTGCTGTTGCACATCCCCGCCATCGCCCATCAGGCGGGGTTGCTTCGTCCCACGGTCGAGGAATGGAGTGCCATCAATCGCCAGGTTCCGCGGCTCGTTGATGCCCTCCCCAACGGGCCAGTCGGCCATCCCACGGTGCGCGTCTTCCTGGCCGGCGGCGTCCCCGAGGTGATGCTCCATCTGCGCGATCTGGGATTGCTCGATACCTCGTGCCTGACGGCAAGCGGAGACACGCTCGGGGAGGTACTCGACTGGTGGAAACAGAGCGAACGTCGAACTGCCCTGCGTGCGTTGCTCCGCGTCAGGGATGGCGTCGAGGCCGACGATGTCATCATGAGTCCCTCACGGGCCAGGGAACGCGGGTTGACGTCCACCGTCGCCTTTCCGCGCGGCAACCTCGCGCCGGAAGGGTCGGTCATCAAGAGTACGGCCATCGATGCCAGCGTCGTCGATGCCGATGGCGTCTACCGCAAGACTGGTCCTGCCCGCGTGTTCA
>JAHBXU010001015.1 GCA_019636315.1 Planctomycetaceae bacterium
GCACCGCTGCGGCGGCCGTCGTGTTCGAGCCATTGGAGTCCATCATCACCGAGACCCGCATGGGGCCGAAAAACACGTTGCTCACTGCATCAAGCAGCATCTCCCCGGCGGCGACGTCGCTGCCGCCGATGAAGATGGCCGTATTCTTCAGCTCCTGCGGACCACGCGTGAAGATGGCCCCATGCACGAGCGGCGTCACATTCTCGGGGGTGACGCCGCCATACGCGAAGACTTCGTCCGCGCCTGCATCGATCGCCACCACCCGATCAAACGAGCTGGGGAGCGGGTCGGTATCGAGCTGGATGAGGATGCGTTTCATCGGGCACGGGCGGTCTGCCCTCAACTTTCTGCCGTCAGCGATCAGTCTTCAGACAGTCCAAGAACGCCTGGCCTGCTCGGCTGATCAAGATTCGATCCTGCATCGGACTTCGGCTTCCGGGAATTCTGATAGCTGACGGCGAATCGCTCCGTCTCACACGCCAGAGAACGGATGTTTGGCGGCGCCTTTCTTCGAGAGCATTTCTGCGGCCGACGGTTCGTCCTTGAGAGCCCGCTTGATGGAGAGCTTTGTCGCCTCGTAGTTGTACTCGAAGATCTTCTTGTCGCTTTCGGCCTCCCAGTGGATGAACACGCCGCAGACAATGACCCAGTTGTCCGCCTGGTCCTTGGGAATGGTCCCGTCTTCGACGCAATCAGCGACGGCTTTGGCGACGGCGAACTGAGCCGGACCGAACATCTGGACGGCCTGCTTGGCGCCCTTGATGGTCACTTTGGTGATCAGCACGGTGGCCGGTTTGACTGCCAGATTCGGCTCGAGAACGGCCAGCAGATTGCTGTGCCCCATCGTTTGATTGGCAAGCGCGCTGGCGAAGGCGGCCCCGACGGGTCCATCTTTGTCGCCGATGAGAAGATCGATGTGGGCGACTTCATTCCCTTCGCCGACCAGTGCCTCGCCAATATGCATCGCCATGTCAATGCTCCCTTGTAATCTGTCGTGAACGTTCTCAGGATAGGGGATGTGCAAGCCAACCGCGGCACACCTGTCATACGATCCCGTTAGATATCACGTCTCCGACTCGAATTCCACCCTCACCCCACGAAGGCGGCATGCCGACTGCGTTTTCTCCCGGCTCCCCACCCTCTGAGGGCGAGTTCCGCCAGAGCCTCAAGTCCGGCCCCCAGGTGCTGATTGTCGGCGCTTCGGCACGCGCAGCTGCGTTCTCGGCACTTCGATCCGGGTTCCGGCCGACCTGTATCGACCAGTTCGCCGATCAGGATCTGATTCGTGTCTGCGAGACAGTTCGGGTGAAGGACTATCCGGGCGGAATGGTGCAGCAGGCGGAACGGTCGCCCGGGCTCCCGGTGATCTATACCGGCGGACTGGAGAATCACCCTCAGATCGTGCGGCAGTTGTCGGCGACACGCCCGATTCTGGGAAATGACTGGCAAACGCTCGCGGCCGTGCGCGATCCGATCCAGGTGTACGAGGCGCTCAAACGGGTGAAGGTGCCTTGCCTCAGCGTCCGCGCCGCCCACGATCCGCCGCGCCCGGATGGAACCTGGTTACGCAAACCGGTTCACGGCGCCGGCGGCCGAGGCATCATCGTCTGGGATCAGGCGATGGCATCGTCGGCCGCCCCCGCGGAGCCGCACTACTATCAGCGACGGGCAAAGGGCGAATCCATTTCGGCGGTGTTTCTGGCCAGTCAGGACCCGTTCAGTATTCGCTACGTCGGCCTGACGCGGCAACTCGTCGGTATGAGCGAACTGAATGCGCAGCCGTTCGGATGGTGCGGCTCGATTGGCCCGATCGTCGCGGATGTTGCAGGCGAGATCCTCATTCGCCGCACGGGCAGCGTGATCGCGCACCAGTTCGGCCTGCGCGGGCTGTTTGGCTGCGATTTCATCCTGGAATCTCCGGACCGTCCGCTGCTGACGGAGGTCAATCCGCGATATACGTCTTCCGTCGAAGTGCT
>JAHBXU010001016.1 GCA_019636315.1 Planctomycetaceae bacterium
GCCAGATCCGTTCGGTCGGCGCCGATAAAAATCGCCTGAATCTCAGGCAGCGTAAGTCGCCCGCGCGAAAGCTCCGCTTGTCGTTCACCGCGGGCAATCCGCAGGTCCTGCAGCGTGCATGTCCCGAGCACGGCGGCCGTCGCGAGCGGAGCGCGCAGCAGTCCGGTCAGTGTGCGCTCGCGGTCACCCAGCTCCAGCAGAATATTTGAACGCTCAACGGCTTCGTCACCGTCGTCCGGATCGAGCGCCGGATAGAGTGTGTCCCATTCGTTGGTCAGCCAGCAGGCCAATAGTTCGAGGCCGTCCGCCAGGCCGGCGAGTCCCTGGGTGCGCGTCAGCCCTTGCGTCAGATACACGCCCACGCGAAGGTCGTGCGTTTGCGCCGCCAGGGCAATGGCATGTTCCTGGAGTGTGGCCCAATGCGGTTCCTGGGCTTCGAAGACTGCCGCGCCATACTGCTGTTCGCAGCGGCCGCGCGCGAGTCGCTCCAGTTCCGCGTAGCTCGCGCTGTACGCCAGGTCCACCCCGCTGGGAGACTGCGGTTGGACGGCGTCGGCGAGTGAATGCAGGTCGGCCAGAACGGAGGGCATCGATCAAGTCCGGAGTCATCCGGGTCGGCGCGCCATCCCTGCGACCAAATCTCCCATCAGGTGTGGGAGAGGATCGACACATCGCTCCAGACAGCAATAACTTGATGCCGCGCGCCAGTCGAGTTCCTCTGACCTGTTTCGCCGTCAGAAGCGGCCTGATCGGTGCGACCCGAATGAATGGCACGAACGTTGACGGATGTCGGGCCGTGTCATCTGCCCGTGACGAGCAGCACAATCAACCCGACGGTTGCGAGAACCGAGAGACTTCCACAAGCGCCCGCCCACCACCATAACTGCCGTTCCAGGCGTCCCCCTCGCCGCGTCCACTCCACAAACTCCTGATTGCTGAGGAGGTTCCGGTACGTCGACCGTGCGAAGGCGCGTTGGGTCGGCTGCTCTCCCGTGGCCGCCAGGCTCAGTCCGGCCAGGACGTCCGGCTCCCGGTTATCGGGACCAGAGAACGCCTGAGTCACGAGGGCTTGAAGTTCACAGGCCCGCTCGCCCCGCAAACTGCAGAGCAGACGAAAGAGCGATTCTGCTCCCGGACGTCCGACGGACCGTGGATCGCGCAGCTTGCGGCCGACCTTCTGCTGGAGCGTCTGTACGAGCGATTCGCAAAAACGCCCGAGACCGTCAGCACTGGTCCGCAGGGAGCCGGACGCCAGGCCAAACTCGCCTCCGCCGCCCGATTTTTCTCCTTCCGGCCCGCCGCGGCGAATCAACTCCACCACACCGTCGTCCTGCTCCGCTCCAGTCAGGACGATCGAAACGGGAGCCACGATTTGCAGCTCGTCCTGCAGCAGTCGAAGGTCGTGTCGCAGTGCTTGTCCGAGCCGTACTCCGGCCCCCCTCAAACTTGAAAACATCCCATCGGGAAGCAGCACGCAGACGCCGTTGACGGGAACGACAGGACGTCGGCAAGCGGCTAGCCGCCGGCAGACTTCCGACAGTCGCCGAGATTGCCGCGCAATTTCCGTCGACGACAGTTGAACGTCCGCAACGTTCCACTCCTCTTCATATCCTGATTCGCCTGTGGGGTCGGAGAAGTCCGAATGTCGGTTTGCGGCGGCGCTCTGCAATTCTTCGCGGACCGCTTCCACATCAATGTTGACGAACTCCGAGGGGATGCCGCTGTCGGCGCTGACCGTGTCCGTCGTTGCAGCGATTCCAGCAAGCGCCGAAGGAACGGCAGCAGACCACACGGGGGACGTCGCAAGGTATCGCTGCGGCCGCCGCCGCACTTCGTCGAGTTCGCGCGCTAGCGGCCCCAGAAATCCGAGCCTGCGGACGACGAGAAACAGCGAGTCCTCACCGAAATACCACCGGACCTGACTGTCCGCCGGGGCGTCCGGTGTCTGTACGCGGACACCGCAAGCATCGAA
>JAHBXU010001017.1 GCA_019636315.1 Planctomycetaceae bacterium
GGGCCCCGCAAGCGCCCCCCGGTTCGCCCGCGACGAATTACTGCGACTGGGACGACTTCAGGCGCTGGGCGAACTGGGCCGGCGTCGTGAGATGCTGGTTGACTATGGCCGCCTGGCGACAGCCGATGACGATCAGGATGTCGTAGACCGCATGTCCGCGCTACGCGTCGCCGCGCTCTGTGGAGCCGTTTCAACGGTTGACCTGTTGGCGGAGTCACTGTCCGCGTCGCTGCCGGAAGACGTCGCCCGCTACTGGCAACTCACCGCGCGGCAGGTCGCCGGAGAGGATGGCGTCTCGGTCGAGTTTCGACGGTTGATTGACGTGGCCAGTCCTTATTTGACGTCAATGATTCAGCGGCGGATCGAACGTCCCTTGCCGCCGCTCACGCCGGGTGAACTTGATGAACCGGCGGAGCGGATGCGGGAACGACTCGTGGAGGTGGTGGCCCATGAGACACGATACGCGGTCCTCGGAGCATCGTCGCGACGGCCACCCTATGCCACCTGGTCCATTGCCGTGATTCTCATCGCGGTTTTCCTTTCGGAAGTCCCTGGGGGAAGCACGAATACAGGCAACCTGGACGACCTCGGTGCGCTGATCATCCCGACATCAGAAACACCGGGTGAATGGTGGCGCATACTGACCGCCGGCGTGTTGCATGCGGGGCCGCTCCACCTGGGATTGAATCTGATGGGATTGTTCTATCTGGGGTCGCGCCTGGAACGGGCGTGGGGACCTCGACGGATGCTCCTGTGCTACATCGTCGCGACAATTGGTTCGATGGGGCTCGCGCCTGTGCTTATGTCCTTCGGGCAACCGCAGCGAGCCACGATTCTGGTGGGGGCGTCCGGCGGTGTGATGGGACTTCTGGGTGGGATCCTCGGCCATCTCGCCACCGGCTGGTGGAAGGGACGAAACCGTCGTGTGACCAGGCAACTTGGCATCGTGCTGCTTCTGGTGACACTGCAGACCTTTTTCGACCTGACGACGCCGAATGTCAGCTTTGCGTGCCATGCCCTGGGATTGGTGATTGGGTTTCTGATCGCTCTGGCGTTCGCCGTCCTCGACGCGTGGCATCCGGACGCTTCCGTCAGGGATACCCGGAGCGTCCTTCGGTGACGCTCCATAATTCAATTGCGTGTGGATTTACCAGAGGACTGACATGTCCCAGTCGGTGGATGATGCCGCAGGAGGGAATGCATCGAGCCTCTACGGGGACGGTGCCGCGTCATCTCGCTTGGGGAGCAGCTGATCCAATAGATCTTCCAGTCGAGACTGGTCGATCCCCAGCAGGGACTTGAATTGGGCGATCCTTTCTGGCAGTCGCGGATCGGGACTGCCGGTCTTGCGTCGCACGGCCCGGATGAGCAGGTTCTTCGGTGTGTGCTCCGTGTCGATGAATTCAATGACCTGCGCGCGATATCCCGCCAGTTCCAGTACCGCGGCTCGGAGCGCGTCGGTCGCCATGGCGGCAAATCGTTCGCGGAGAATGCCATGCTCCGTCAGCAGCGAGAGGGCTTCACCGGTCAACCGTGGAGCAAGTTCGTGCTGACAACACGGGACCGCGAGAATCACGTCCGCCTGGTGCTGAACTGCCCGAGCCAGCGCGTCGTCAGTCGCCGTATCGCACGCATGCAGCGCTACGGCCAGGTGGATCCGGGACTGCGGCGGCAGCCCGGCAATCGGCTGCGAGACAAACTCCAGCCCCTCCAGCCCCAGCTTGCGACAGGTTGACGTGCAACGCGCAATCACCTGGGGATTCTGATCGATGCCGACGATGCGAACATCGCGCTGGCACACATCCGTCAGCCAGTGGTGCAGCGCAAATGTCAGATAACTCAATCCGCAACCGAAATCGACGATGTCCAGTCGACCGGTCGGCGGAAGGTCCGGAACAACGTCTGCCACGAACTCCAGAAACCGGTTGATCTGTCGGAATTTGTCGCGCCGGGCCCGATGCACGCGTCCTT
>JAHBXU010001018.1 GCA_019636315.1 Planctomycetaceae bacterium
TGGTTCGAGATACGCGACGGCGCGCTTCATGACGCGGGCCGATTTGACCACCTGCGGCAGGAACATCTTCCCCGCACCAAACAACTCGCCCACGACGCTCATGCCGTCCATGAGCGGGCCCTGGATCACGTCGAGCGGGCGCCCGAACTTGACCCGGGCCTCCTCGGTGTCGGCTTCGATGTGATCGGTGAGGCCCTTCAGGAGGCCATGTTGGAGGCGCTCTTCAACCGTGCCAGATCGCCATTCATCGGCGACCACGCCCTGACGGTCGCGGCTCTGGTTCTTGATCTGCTCGGCATGTTCGATGAGCCGTTCGGTGGCGTCCGGGCGGCGGTTGAGGAGCACGTCCTCAATCAACTCTCGCAGGGTCGGCTCGATCTCGTCATAGACTTCGAGCTGACCAGCGTTGACGATGCCCATGTCGAGGCCGGCGTTGATCGCGTGATACAGGAACGCCGCATTCATCGCCTCACGGACGACGTCGTTGCCACGGAAGCTGAACGACACATTGCTCACGCCGCCGGACGTCCTGGCGTATGGGCACTGCTGCTTGATGCGGCGGACGGCCTCGAAGAACTCGACCGCGTAGTTGTTGTGCTCCTCCATGCCGGTCGCGACGGTGAGGATGTTCGCGTCGAAGATGATGTCCTCAGGCGGAAAGCCGGCCTGTTCGGTGAGCAGGCCATAAGCCCGCTTGCAGATGCGCACTTTTTCATCTGCCGTGACGGCCTGTCCTTCTTCGTCGAACGCCATGACGACAACGGCCGCTCCGTAACGTCGGATGAGCCGCGCCTGCTCCAGGAACTTCGCTTCTCCCTCTTTGAGCGAAATCGAGTTGACGACGCCCTTGCCCTGGATGCATTTGAGGCCCGCCTCGATCACTTCGAACTTCGAAGAGTCGACCATGATGGGGACAGGGATGTCGCCGTCATCGGAGATCAGCCACAGGAACTTCTCCATGCAGCGTTCCGAGTCGAGCAGCCCTTCGTCCATATTGACGTCGAGCATGTTGGCTCCGCCTTCGACCTGCTCGCGAGAAATGGTCAGGGCCTCGTCGTACTTTTCCTCCTTGATGAGCCGCGCAAACTTCCGCGAGCCAGTGACGTTCGTCCGCTCGCCGATCATGAAGAAGGGGGTTGAGGGTTGAGAGCTGAGCGTTGAGCGGGATGCGTCGCTTTCGTCATCTCTCAACTCGGAACTCTCAAGACTCAGGTTTCCCAACTCATAACGTTCCAGCCCGGAAAACGCGGTCACGTGCGTCAGATCTGGGACCGCGCGCGGCTGGAAACCTGCGACCGCATCGGCGATTTTGTGGATGTACTCCGGCGTCGTGCCGCAGCAACCGCCAACGATGTTCACCCACCCCTGTGCGGCGAAGTCACGGATGTAATCGGTGAACTCGTTCGGATTGGAGTCGAAGCCGCCCATGCCGTCGGGGAGTCCGGCGTTGGGATAACAGATGATCGGCAAGGGCGCAAGATTCGCGAGCGCCTCAACATACGGCCGCATCTGCTTGGGACCGAGCGAGCAATTCAGTCCGAGAGCCAGCATCGGAAAGTGCGAGACCGACGTGTAGAACGCCTCGACCGTTTGTGCGGTGAGCGTGCGACCGCCGTCAAAGATGGTTCCCGACACGATGACCGGCACCTGGACGCCACGCTCAGCGAAGACGTTGCCGATGGCGAACAGACAGGCCTTCATGTTGAGCGTGTCGAACGATGTTTCCGGCAACAGCAGGTCGACGCCGCCGTCGAGGAGTCCTCGAACCTGCTCCGAGTAAGAGGCGACCTGATCGTCGAACTGGATGGGCCGGGTCCCCGGCTGATTAGCGTTGAGCGACAGTTGGACATTGGTCGGTCCAATGCTGCCGGCGACAAACCGCGGCTTATCGGGGTCCTTGCGCGTGAGCCGATCGGCTTCGCGGCGGGCCAGTTCGACAGCCGTGCGGTTGACCTCACGCGTCAGCTC
>JAHBXU010001019.1 GCA_019636315.1 Planctomycetaceae bacterium
AACTCGGCACGGTGTGTAGAACTTCTGGCGTGGTGGGACGACGCTTCGAATCGATGGAAAGGCGACTCCGCAGGAGCGGAAGCCACTTCCATGCGAGTGGTGGAGGATTCGACATGGGAGGTCAATGATTCGACATGAGACGTGGTTGCTTTGACACGGGACGATGATGTTTCGAGAGCGACCGGCGGTTCGACGAAGAGCCGTGGCGGAGCGGGACTCGCCGGAATCGGCAGGGGGAAGTCCAGATCCGGTTCCGGAACGGAATGGGCCAGCGGAGCGATCAACGCAGGAATCTGTGGCGGATGATTCTCCGAGTTCGAGGCGGCTGGAGCCGCAACGTTGGGCGCTGCGATATCGGAGACGACCGCCACTCGTGAACCCGACAACGTCGAGAGCATCAGCAGGACGTCGTCCAAACGTGCCTCGACAATATTAATCGAGATGCGGCCGCGATCGTCCGGCGAGACGGCCGCTTCCAACCGGGGCCCCGTGGATGCCGGCTCTGGCTGGGCGGCGGCCGGGACAGGCGGCGCTGAAGGGGTTGGCGGCGGAATCATCTCACGCACCGACTGCAACTCCGCGAGGACCACGTGCAACAATTCGACGACTTGATCCACCGGCAGTTGCTGGTGCATACGCAACAGTTCCTCCTGGGCGGATTCGACGCGCTCAAGTTGATGACTGATCCGCTTCGTTTCGCTCAACCGTTCGATTTCGCGACGGAGGCGGACGATTTCGGACTCGACGCGAGCCTGGGCGAGGAGGCCGGAAATGTCGAGGCCCCGCTGGTCGCCTTGCGATGACGCATCACGCGCCAACGCTGCCGGGGAGGTTTCGACAGGCGGCGCAACGGGCGGCTCTGGAGTAACCGGGAACTTGTCGACGGGGGACGCGACTGGCGAATTAGAAGCCAGGGTGCGCTCCCGGTCCCAGTTGGGAGGCGGCGGAAGCTCTACGAATTCCTTCTGATGTGTTTCTTCCTGGAGCGTCGCCCGGGAGAACTGTGCCGTCTGTCGTGGACTATCCGAGGCCTCGAAATGGAATGTGCTTGCCCGGCGATCGACTGAAGTCGCGGCCGACTGCGAGTCGACCTCCATGACCGAAGTCACCGTGGTCTGCGTTGTGGTGGCCTGCGTCGTCGTCGGTTCGAAGTCGAAATCTGGAAATGTGGCGACCGTCTCACTCGCGGCGGCCGTTTTGTTTTGGGGTTCATCGAAGAACGCGACCGCAGGTGTCGGTTCCGATTCCGGTTCTGCCGGCGACCAATGCTCGGTCAGGCTTTGTTCGGCCGTCCGTTCCAAGGTCTGCTGCGTTGTGACGTGCGACTCGATCGTCTTGTCGACCCTTGCCGTGCGGGCCGCGTCAACGTCCGTCGTGAGTTGAACCGTCGGCGGGACCGAGGCAGGGCCGTCCATGACGCGACCGGGCCGGAAGCTCGTGGCCATCACCAGCACAGTCAACACGAATGCGGTCAGCAGCACTCGGAATGCAACCTGAAACGGATGCCGCTTGGCTCCCATGGAGTTGTTCCGATGCGAAATCGCCAGCGTGAATTCCACGCGCAGAATGGAGCAGCGCGACGCGAAAGCCGCTCTTCTGGCGTTATCGACGTCGGGAACAGCGTCACTTGCGTTAAAGTCGGCGCAATCCGCAAAGTGATGCAAAATTGCCCGGATCTCCCGGGACGCGGGCGTCACTGGGCGGCAACAGCATCCGCCTTGCGTTGAGATGCCCTAACAAGCTGCCACTGCGGGACTTGAGCGAGTCATGGCGCTGTCAGAGAAGCAAGCGACAAACAAAGAGAAAACGCGGCAAGGTCCCCTCAAAGCTCCCAGCTTTCCTTGCCGCGTTTCGAATGTTTCACATGGCGAACGACGCGCGTTCGCATTCGCGGTGTGACGCACGCACACTGACGCTGACCTGGACGTCGGTAGTGGCTCAGCCAGGCTGGGCACCGAGCCTCGCCA
>JAHBXU010000102.1 GCA_019636315.1 Planctomycetaceae bacterium
GGAGATCGTAAAGACACAGACTGTGATCCGCGTGCGCATGGGTATAGAGGACCGCATCCACACGATGGACATGCTCGCGGACCAGTTGAATGCGCAGTTCGGGCGGCGTGTCAATCAGCAGATTGCCGCCGGGGGCTTCAATCAGGACGCCGGTGCGGGTCCGCTGATTGCGCGGATTGTTCGATCGGCACACCTCACAATCGCACCCAATCACCGGCACCCCCATGCTCGTACCGGTTCCCAGGAGCGTCATCAGGCCGGTCGGGGGCATATCCGAATAATCTTCTCTTCAAGCGTCTTCGAAGGCCAATGGAATGCCGTGAGCGGCGCCGGTTGGCACGTAGGGACTCGGCGATGGTGGTCCCTGTCGGAGTATGACGTGGCGCGCAATCCCATGCCACTGGACAGTGGCCGTTCTGATTCAACCGCTGAATGCACTGACGCCATCGGGGCTGATCAGCAGGAGTTCATCGCTGAGCGGGTGATCCATCTCGTGATGGTCGCTCTTCACACGCAGGCGAACGTGCGCCAGCATTTCGGCCGAATTCAGATTGACGGCGACAAAAAAGTCGCGGCTGGGGATGCCCATCGCAAAGGTTTGCCCCATCACTTCGCGCATCTTGCCGCGGAATCGCTCGCTCAAGAGACGGGCGGCGTTGTACGAATCGGGCTGTGTGGGCATGACCATCGTCGGCTCGTCCTCTCCGCCGGCAACCGCCATCTCCATTGGCTTGTCTTCAAAGTATGCATCGAGATTGGCGAGCGCGATGGTATGCAGTTCTTCGAGATCGACTCCCCATTGCTCGAGCAACTGCTCGCGCACATACCAATACGCGTGTGACTCGTCCACGACGTATAACACTGCCAGGCCGCCGATCCAGGGCTGTCCGACGAAGTTCGGGAAGCGCTCCTGCCAGACGTGCACCGGATACAGCATGGGCATGATCCGTTCGCGAACGCGCTCCAGCGGCGGGTCCGATTGGTCGCTGCCCCATTCCTGAATCTGCACGACCGTTGTCAGGGCGGGCAGCATGATCTCCTCGAACTTCTCCGGGACTTTGATGTACGAGCGATAGAAGTTGGTCAGGTTGACGTTCGATTCCCCGATTTTGAGTTGGAACCCTTCACCGGAGGTGCACTTCAACAAAGGAAACTTGCGTCTGGCGAGGGCCAGAACCCGTTCGGCGAACACTTGCGGGGGATCCGCCGGACTGGCCGTGAACTGCAGCGTGCGGAGGATCATCGTTGCGATCAACTCCATCTCATGATCCGGACGGGCCGCATGCACCAGGTGGCCCATCAGGACAATCGGTCCCTGGCGGAAACCCCACAGCCTCCAGCGGCGCCACACATCTTTGGTGAAGGGGCGCTTCCACCAGGCGGGTTGCTGGTCGAATTGCGTCTCGCCCTCCAGATTGATGCTTTCGACATCACCGCGAATGGCCGCGACCTGCTTCACCTCGCGGCTGCGCGCAAAGACATGGTCCGGCGAAACCAACTGATCGAGAGGAACCGGTTGGGCGTCCTGATTCCAGACCGCGCGGAGCGTCAGCACCGACTCGCCGTCAGACGATGCCAGGATTGTCAGCCCTTCTTCCTGCGTGACCGTCCAATCGGGAGGAAACCACAGCCGATACCAGTTCGTCGGACCTGACAGTGGCTGCCAATGATGGGGAGGATCGATCGCCAAGGGAAACCTTTGGTGTTCGGTGAAGTCCGACGGGTCTGCTTGCCGCACCGTGCCTTATCGGCTGCGGCTTAGCTCCAGGTAGGCCATCCGCAAATCGTGCAATGACTGCTCCAGCAACTGGGTTTCGCCTGGAGACAGATTGCCCTGGGATTTTTCTTCCAACACTCCCAACAGATCGATGAAGTGGCGCGCCAGCGGCAGTTGAACCTCCACTTTGCCGTCCTCGGGATGACTGATCAATCCTAACGCAACCATCGCCTGGGTCGAAAACAATCCGACCAACGTCCCGAAAGTCGGTTTCGGCAGTTGTGTGGGATCAAACGGCGGGGAATCCGGCTCGGCGGTGGGACGAGGTTTTTCGGCGGAACGGCTTCGCTCAGCATCGAGTCGCGCGTCTTCCGCTTTGACCTGTGCTTTCCAGTCTTCATCGGACTTGATATCCGGTCTCTGGTGCTCCTGATGTGTGTCTTCCATTGATGCGTTCCTCAATTCACGGAGTTTCCGGACCGGCCGTTCCGTACTTGCCCTGCGGATTGGTCGGGAGAGACTTCGTCACCGTAATGAAGGTTACGACGCCTCCAGTGAGCGGGCAACCGTGGACTGCCTGGAATCACGAGAGGAGTTGAGCAGCACGCCTCGGCACGTGAGCGGAGGTTCGCTGGTGGAGTATTCACCGATTTCGAGTGCTCCTGGAACCTGTTGTGCGCACTTCAATGTTTCTCTCCAGCATCCGATGCCAATGTCGCTGCCGCCGGTCGGGGATGGCCTGTCCTCTTCGGGGCACGAGCATTCGTCGCGTGCAGCGAGCCGTCGCTCCATGAACTGTCCCGTTGTTCGAGCTTGCCGAGGTTGACATTCTCATCTGTGAGTGACGCGAGAGAAGATCATGGAGTCTGTTGACCGCCCCATCATCTTTAACGGGCGGCGCCATGACCATCGGATATCGATTCTAACGCAAACGATCCCCCATTGAGTCGTTCGCCAACCCGGTCGATCCTTCTGAAGATGTCGAAGATGTCTTTGAAGTAATCATTGCTGCTCAGTTGGGTGGCATGATTTGGTGGCACCGCGGCGACGTGGAGGAGAGGTTGTTTCGTAACCGTCACTGTGGACAAGAGTTGCATAATTGGCCGAACCTTCATTCGCCACGGCACGTGCTTTGCGGTTACGAAGACTGTTTGCTCTTTTCCGCTTGTTGCCCGCAATACAAGGAGCCGCAAACTACGAGAACCTGAGCAAAACCTCCGACCTCGGGACGAGTGTTGTGTGACTGGGGGTGTGGCCGGTTGATGTCCTTGTCGGGCTTCTCCGGGCGAGCGCCCACGCCCCCGGTCACCTTCACTCGTCCTTTTCTATGCGCGCGTCCGTTCGCACGAACGTTGAGGCCCGTTCGACGCGGCAAACCTCCACGCGGTGCTCCAGATAGAAGCTGGCAAAGCCGCGCTCCTGAGCCGTACGGTGCTCAGCGTGCTCCCGCCATGCAGCAATCGATTGCTCGTCACGCCAGTAGGAAATCGTGATCCCCAGCCCGGCCTCATCTCGAAGTGATGTGTGTCCGAGGTAGCCGGGTTGTTCGCGGACCAACTCGTCCATCAGTGCCGCGATGCTGGCATACTCCTCTGGACTGTTCAGCGAACGGCGCGATGTAAAGATGACGGCGTAATACGGCGGAATTGGAAGGTTGCCCAGTCGTGGGCGTTGCGGGGTGGCCATCACACAATCAGCGCCGTCGTCTCGGCGAATCCACACATCAGGTTGAAGTTCTGTACGGCGACGCCCGCGGCCCCCTTGATCAGGTTATCGAGCACCGCCAGCACAACCACACGATCGCGGACGATGCGGACGGCAATGTCGCAGTAATTGGTGTGGGCGACATCCTTCGTTCGCGGCAAGTGCTCCACGATGCGGATAAAGGGCTTCCCGGAATAGAACTCTCTGACGGCCGTGGTCAACTCCCCCAGTGACGCCGCGCGTTTTGGATGGGCATAGATGGTCGCGAGAATGCCCCGGTCCATGGGAGTCAGATGCGGCGTGAAGAGCACCTCGACGGAGTGCCCGGACGCCTCGGACAAAACCTGTTCAATCTCCGGCTGGTGGCGGTGCGTGCCGACGCTGTAGGCCGAAATGCTTTCATTGCATTCGGAATACAGAATATTCGTCTTGGGAGTGCGCCCCGCACCGCTGACGCCGCTTTTGGCATCGATAATGATTCCCGTCGGTTGGATCCAGCCACCCACCAGCAAGGGCGCCAACGCGAGAATCGACGTGCTCGTGTAGCAGCCAGGATTCGCGATCAGATTCTGTCCAGCGATTCGTTCGCCGAACAGTTCGGGCAATCCGTAGACGGTCTGACCGAGTCGCGCCGAATCCGTGTGCGCATGACCATACCATTGCTCGTAGACAGACGCGTCATTCAGCCGATAGTCGGCCGACAGATCGATCACCCGCAAGCCGGCGGATAGCAGGGCCGGCACGCTCTCCATGCTGGCAACGTGCGGCAGGCAGCAGAAACAAACATCCGCGCGTGCCGCCAATTCGTGTGGAGACAGATTCTCAAAGCGCAGATCGAGTCTTCCGGCCAGCGACGGATGCACATCCACGACATGTCCCGTCTCCGCGCGGCTAGTGAGTGCGGTGACTTGAACATCCGGATGCCGCAACAGAATCCGAAGAAGCTCCAGTGCGGTGTACCCGGTAGCCCCCAGAATCGCGACGCGTATCATGTCATGCCGTTCGGTTTGACGGAGTTGCCGGAAGAGATAAGGCGCTCAAGACTCTCTGCTTTGTCGCTCCTCCGGCATCGTAGCCGTTCGTTCGCGAGGGGGAAGCCTCTGAGCCCGCGCACCAGTTTTTGAACTTGGAAGCCGATGCGGCCGAGGAAGGACCCCGCCATCGTGGATCGGGTTCACAGAGTGGACCTGTCGCCGCTTCGCAACCGCCAATTCTTGGCGATCCAATACAGGGGAGCGCCGCTGACAACCGCCGCTGCCCCCCACAACGAAGTGGCCGGGGACTGTCGGATCGCGACCAGCATCAGTCCTCCCGTCACCAGCAGAAACAGGAGCGGCGGAAGCGGGTAGAGCGGCGTGGAGAAACCAGCGGGAAGCGGATCGCGGCGACGGAGGATGAACAAACTCGAAACGGCGAGGCTCGTCAACAACACAAGTCCGACGCTGGTGAAGTTCAGCAGACTGGCAAACGCATCCGCGGCGCCGGAGATCACGAATGATCCCCACAAAAGAAGAATGGAAGCAATTCCCAGCGTGAGTGTTGCGGCAGCGGGAGTTCCGCGGTTCGCCCGGACACGGGCGGCATAGCGGGGAAACACTCCATCCACCGCCATCGCGTAGCAGATTCGCGATCCAGTCAACAGATATGAGCTGACCGATGCCAGAATGGTCAAACCGATCAGAATGGACAACGGTTCGGAGATGGCCGGTCCAAAGAGTCGGCGTGCGGCGGTCTCGGCGATGGCCTCGATTTCCCTCGGGTCTGCCTGCCGCAGGGCGTCGGGGGGGAGTGCGAAGACGTAGGTCGCATTGATCGCCAGATACAGCAGTGTCACCATCAGGCAACCCGAGAGGATTGCCCTGGGAAGTGTTGTTGTCGGCTTGGCCACTTCACCTGCAAGGTAGGCGCTCGCGTTCCAACCAGAGTACCCGTAGAACACGTACACGAGTGCACCAATCGCAACGAGTCCTTGATCTGACAATGGCCGACCTGTGGTGAAGTGTGTTGCATCACCACTCCCCCAGGCAAGTCCGGCGACGGCGAATGCGACCAGCAGGACCAGCTTGAGGGTGGTCGTGGCATTCTGCATCCACGCACTGGCCTGCTGACCGCGGCAATGGCCGATTGTCAGCATGGCGATCACGAACGTGGCAGTCGCGGGCGTCACCCAATCTCCCCACGCACCCCCCGATCCGATCCAATGCACGCGCAGCGGTAGCAGGAAATACACCGCCAGGGCATGGGAAATCACTGCTGTCGGGCCGGCAAAACCCAACAGCAGGGTCGCCCAGCCGTACGTGAAGCCGATCCCCTCTCCATAGGCCGCGCGGACGAAGACATAGTCGCCTCCGGCATGAGGCAGCCGCGTCGCCAGTTCGGCAAAGGTGAGCGCTCCCATCAGGCTGAGAACGCCGCCCACCGTCCACAAGAGAAACAACGTTGAAGGACTTTCCGTGTCGCGGAGGATGTAGCCCGACGTGGTCAGGATGCCCACGCCGACCATGCTGGCGACGGTGACGAGCGTCGCCGTCCAATACCCAAACTGGCGTGGCAAGGATGTCTCGGGCACGCTTGGCATCACCATGACGTTTCCACAAGTAGATCGGCCGCCTCGGCGAGGGTCGGGAAGCGGGAGCCCATGCCTTTCCGCGACGGCGAAATTGACGAGCTGGTCCGCTCTTCGCCAGCGTCATTTTCGCGGATCGCGCGGCTAGAGAACCGCGAGGTTGACTCCGAGTCTCGCGGCCAGCTCGTTGATCTGCCGCCACGTCTCGTCCGGAATCGGGACGCCTTCCACCTCGCGCTGGCGGCGGCGGCGCAGTTCGATCTCGCCGGGAAGCAGGATCTCATCAAACCCCGCCATCGTGCGGCTGCTCTTAATGTGTTGAGCGTATGTCTCGATCATGGCGTCAAATTGTTCGCGGGGCGTGAAACGTTCGATGTCGATAACATACATCCACACACCGTTACAGCCCGGAGGCAGATCGGATCGGCAGACGCCGTTGCCGGAAACGATGCCGCACAACGTATCGATCATCACGCTCAACCCGGACCCTTTGTGTCCGAGGAGCGGCCCCCCGAGCGGGAGAATGGCTCCCAGCGGCTCATGATAGTAGTCGCCGGGGTTGGTCGAGGGGTTGCCGTGCCCGTCGATCATCATTCCGGGCGGAACCTGCTCCCCTTTCTGAAAGGCGACGCGGAGTTTCCCCTCGGCTGTGGCGCTGGAGGTCATATCGAGGACGAAGTTCCCCCCTGAGCGAGGCGCGGCCATGCTGATGGGATTCGTTCCCAGCTTTCTGTCGATGCCGCCAAACGGCGCGACCCCACCGGGACCGGGCGCATTCACCGCCATCAAGGCCGCAAACCCTTCGTTGGCGGCTCGATCGGTATACGAACCGAGCCGGCCGACGTGGTTGCTGTTGCGGATCATCGCCGTCGCCGTGCCGGCCTGCCGTCCCTTCTCCATCAGCAGGCGGAGCGCTTCGCTGGCGATCACCTGGCCGAAGTTGAAATTGCCGTCGACCAGCAGATAAGCCGCTTCTTCCTTGAGAACCTCGACCTTGGCTCCCGGCCGGATGACGCCGTCGTCGATCATCTTGCAGTACTGCATCAGCCGCATGACGCCGTGGCTGTCGTGTCCCACCATATTGGCGCCAACCAGTTCCTCCGCGACGATCTGTGCTTCCGCCAATGGCACGCCGGCGCCTTCCAACAGGCGAGTCGAAAGCAGCAGCAACTGGGAGGCAGACAGCGTATTCATAAGGGCATGCTCAGCGGGGGCAAAAACGGACCGCAGCCATCATCAAAACAGCATTGGCTCGATAAGATAACAGCCGCATCCCGCCCGGTCGAACGACCATCGCACACACCACGTCACTTCCTGATGAGAAGGAATGATGGGCCGCGCCCAGTGCCAAACGCGGCATGCCATAGACGTCTCCCTGGCTGGCCTGATAACGTCCATTGACGCTCATGACGCCGGGTCGGGAACAGGAACTCTGCGGCCGCACGCCGGGCCGTGCGAGTTTTCCGGCACATGCGGGCGTTTCCGTCAGTTCTGAATTTCTCTCCACATCCATGCGTTTCGACATCCTCACGCTGTTTCCCGGACTCTTCGACGGCTATCTGGAGCAGTCGTTACTGAAGAAGGCGATCGACGCGGGTCTTGTGGAAGTCCACCGGTGGGATTTTCGCGATTGGGCCACGGATCGGCATCAGTCGGTCGACGACACGCCCTACGGCGGCGGACCGGGAATGCTCATTCGGTGTGAGCCGGTGTATGCATGTGTCGAGCATGTTCAGCAGCAAGGTGACGGACCGGGACGGCTCATCATGCTGACGCCGCAGGGGCGACGACTCGATCAGCGGCTGATTGAAGAACTGGCGGACGAACGCCGCCTGGTGATGCTCTGCGGGCGCTACGAAGGTTTTGATGAGCGGATTGCCCAGGGACTCAAACCGCTGGAGGTGTCCGCCGGAGACTTCATCACCAACGGAGGCGAGGTGCCCGCCATGCTCATCATGGACGCCGTCATGAGACTCGTTCCCGGTGTGCTGGGCGATGAGACGAGCAGCAAGTACGATTCGTTCTCAGAGAGCGGCTTGCTGGAATATCCCCAATACACGCGGCCGCGCGAGTTTCGCGGGATGGCGGTCCCCGATATTCTGCTGAGCGGCAATCATCCGGAAATTGCAAAGTGGCGGGATGCCCAGAGCCGCCGACGCACGGCCGAGCGTCGCGGCGACCTGCTCGACGGAGCGGAAGGACGGGGGTGAGCGGTCGCATCTGAGGTGTTTGGCGTTCGTTTCAGCATGCCATCAGGACGGCTCCCATGAGAGTGCGTACGGTGCGTGCGGCTCAGTTCTGATCAATTCATCATCCGTCGCTCAACGTCGGATCCTCGAATCGCGAACAGGAATTGCGTTGTGTCATTCGGCGCGATGGCGTCTTGAGGCCATGGCCCGACGATCTGGAGTTTTTGCTGGTGACAAGTGTGATGCGAATCCCGTTCGGGCTGATCATCTGGATGGCGGCGTTCTCTGCCGCGGCCATGGCGGCCGAACCAGGTCCGGGCGGGAGCGGACCCGTGCTGCCCGGCGACGTCACGGTGGGCGAGGCAACCCCCATCTGGTCCCACGTGCTGCTGGCGATCTACTGCGTGTTGATCGTTGCGTTTTCGCTGGCGGGAGGATGGTTGCCGTCGGTCGTGCGGCTGACGCATGCCCGGATGCAGGGAATGATCAGTTTTGTCGGGGGACTCATGCTGGGCATCGGGTTGTTTCACCTGTTGCCGCACG
This sequence comes from Planctomycetaceae bacterium, assembly GCA_019636315.1. GTDB lineage: Bacteria > Planctomycetota > Planctomycetia > Planctomycetales > Planctomycetaceae > JAHBXU01. The sequence goes on from JAHBXU010000102.1 coordinate 8,720, forward strand.
CGCTGCAGACCAGTTCCGTCGGCACGTCAATGAACTACATGCTGTTCGGGATTCTGACCATGTTTTTCCTGATGCGCGCTTTTCATGTGCATCATCATGGACCGCTGGAGCTTCCTGATCGGTCCGGAACGGTTGTGGCAGACTCCTATCGCCATAAGCTGCAGCGGGCGAACCGGACATCGGAACCGGGACATGGTCCGGCGGGGCACGACCATGATCATGATCACGCGCATCCTCATCACGGTCCCGAATGTCGCCCTGGGGGACACACCCCTCATCACCATTCCCACGTCCACAAACTGAGCTGGCTCGGGATTGCATTGGGACTCGCCTTGCACACGATCATCGACGGCATGCTGCTGGGAGCGAGTGTCCGAGCGGACGCGGACCGGGCGACGTCGGTCTTCCTCTATGGATTGGGGACATTTCTGGCGGTGGCCCTGCATAAGCCGCTGGACGCCGTGTCGATTACCTCGCTGATGGCGGCGGCCGGCTGGTCGAGCGGATGGCGCACGGCGGTCAATGCGGCGTTTGCGCTCC
>JAHBXU010001020.1 GCA_019636315.1 Planctomycetaceae bacterium
TCAGGGCGTGGTGGTACTGATTGCCGAAACTGGGATCATTCGGCACAAAGTTTGGCGGGGCGATGAAGTCCGGTTCGCTGAACGCGATTCCAAAGAACGTTGAGACTGCGTTTGCCGCCGCACGCACGTCGGTCCCTGCGGGCAAAACCCACCGCGTGATCGTCAGCACACCCGTGTCGGTGAAGCTGTCGGCGGCCAGCGCGCCGGGCGATCGTTGCACGGCCGACATGGCCGTCGGAAGAGTGAACGACCCCTTCGAGGTCGGCACGCTTCCGGCTGCCGGATCTTCCTCCCCAAAGGTCTCCAGGAATCGAGCGACGTTGCTGGGCAGCACCGCGGTCGTATATCCGATGAGTAAGACGTCCGGCGCGTAGGGACTCGCTGCTGCGGGCGACGTCAGATCGTTGACGTTCGAAAGAGCCACCGCACTGCTTGCCGACAAAAGCGACCGACATTCAAGTGCCTCAATTCCCATCACATGGCCGGACATCCCGCGGCGTCGATGGATTGCGGTCCGGAGTTGTCGGCGGTTCCGCCTCAACAGCGTTGACCGCCAGGGAAACAGGCATCGCACCCAATGGGAAACGGCCGTGATGCGAAGGGCGTGACGTGCGGCGGTCGCCGTGCGGGGGAATGTCAGATCGGGTAGTGAGTCGGACATGCAGCAATCAAGCCGATAAGTCGGCAATGCGAGGGATACTCCAGATGTACCCGGAGCGCGAAGCAATTGCACGCCTTCTGTGCTTATCGGCGTCGCCGAACGGATGAAACCGGTCCGGAGAGACATCTCACGGGACGCCGATGAGCGATCCGCCACGAGCACGAGCCTGCCCGAGTGAGCTGGCGCGGCCGCGTCGCGTGTCTGCGATGGCGTGGCGAATTCGCAGACGTTGGGGGCGTGGTGGCGGGAGCTACCGCTGTGCACCGGGAGTCAACGACTCGCGAACGCCGACTCCCCTGGGAGCATAACGGCACACGACTCATCGTGACGGACGGCGACTGCTGTCGACGTGATCGCAAGCATCTCATCCGAGTTCAGCACGTGCGGTCAGCGCGTCACGATTCGGTCAGGCGGCGAATTCCTGAGCAGTGGAATTCCCCTTCACAGGGGCGAACTCGAAGTGCACCACCTTGGTCAAGCTCCGGCGGAGACGAGGCATGAAGCGGAGCAGTCCCCAGCGCCGTGGCTCCCAATCGCCGGGACGCCATTCCTGTTTCAGACGGATGCGCGAATCCCAACGTTCGATTGTCTGGGGCCGGTCGAGTCCCCAATGCAGCGACGCGCCAGTGCGGCGGAGCGCCGGAGACAGGGTTCCCCAAACGCGGCGGACAAAGGGCGACCAGGCTTCCATCAACAGTTCCGCGCCGGGAAATCGGTCGGCGAGTGCGACAAGGAGTTGCCTCACAGCGTCCGGTTCCAGATACATCAGGAGACCTTCGGTGATGATCAGCACCCGGTCTCCGGCGGTCCGTTCGACCTGGTTCATCCAGGAATGATCCGTGACGTCCGCGTCGAAGATGGAGTACTCCCGATTGCTTCCTGCCGGCTCCGAATCGACCACCGCAAGCAGCTCGCGCTTGAGCTGAATCACCGAGGGCAGATCGATGTCGTACCAATGCAATGAGCGCGAGGCGTTCATCCGCCAGTAGCGCGTGCACAATCCGGCGCCCAGGTTGATCACCAGAGAGCGGGGGTTGCGTGTGAGAAACTCCTGCACGGCGGCGTCGAGAATGACGGTTCGTGCCTGGCAACCGACGGCATTCCACCGGTCGCGGGCGACGTACTCCGGATCAAAATCGAGTCGCTGGGCGAATTCCACGCCGCGCCGATCGAGAAAGGCCGGAGTTTCACGCTGCGACTCGACGACCCGCGCTGCGAGTGGAATCAACAGCGTTTCGCAAACTCCAGAAAGTCGCTCCGTCGAGCATGCCGCGAGGGACCGATCTGCCATGTGCGAGCT
>JAHBXU010001021.1 GCA_019636315.1 Planctomycetaceae bacterium
AGCTGGTGCGAAAATATCCGGGCGCGTGGGAGCTTTACGACATGGAGCTCGACCGCACCGAGTTGCACGATCTCGCCGCGCAACACCCCGAGCGCGTGACCGAAATGAAGGCGCAATACGAAGCCTGGGCCGATCGTTGCGGTGTCATACCGCGCGAGAAAATTCTCGAACTGATGAAGGCGCAGGGCGAAACCGCCTTCTGGGAAGAAGAAAAGCAGAAGTAGCGGCTTGCGGGAGGTCGGCTCATGGCGGATGGCAGTTCCGGGTGTTGTGTCAGGCGGTCTGCGGAGGCCGCGTCGCCGACGGCCGGCGGCGAAACATCCTATGCGTTTCAGCCCGGACGTGAGGAAATGCGCCGCCGCTGGAGTGCGCCGATCGGCGGTGCGTTCCTGATGGGAACGACCGACCGGCGTTTTCCCGAGGATGGGGAAGGGCCGGTTCGCGAGGTCACGCTCGATCCGTTCGAGATCGCCTGCCATGTCGTCAGCAACATGCAGTTCGGCGATTTCGTGCGTGCCACCGGCTATACCACCGACGCCGAGCGTTACGGCTGGAGCTTCGTATTCGAAGGGCTGCTTTCGGACGCGCAAAGAACAACCTTCCCGGTGCGCGCGGCCGAAGTCCCGTGGTGGCGACAGACCCCGCACGCCTATTGGGCCCAGCCCGAAGGCGCCGACAGCAGCGTGCTCGACCGGCTCGATCATCCGGTCGTGCATGTGTCGTGGAACGACGCCAAAGCCTATTGCCACTGGTCGGGAACCAGGCTGCCGACCGAGGCGGAATGGGAGATGGCCGCGCGGGGCGGGCTCTCGCAGGCGACCTACGCCTGGGGTGACGAGCTCGTGCCGGAAGGCGAGCATCGCTGCAATGTCTGGCAGGGCGAGTTTCCTGCGCGCAACACCGCGGAGGACGGCTATCCCGGCACCGCGCCGGTCCACGCCTTCGCGCCGAACGGCTATGGACTTCACAACGTCGCCGGCAACGTCTGGGAATGGTGCGAGGATTATTTCTCGCCGAGCTACCATCGCATCACGGCAAGCGATAATCCGCTGAACCGGCAGCGCTCGCCGTTACGTTCGCTGCGCGGCGGCTCGTTTTTGTGTCACGAGTCTTATTGCAACCGCTATCGCGTGGGCGCGCGCACCAGCAATACGCCGGACACGAGCACCAGCAATATCGGCTTTCGCGTGGTGCGCGTCGGCGGCTAATTCTTCTTCTCGATCCGGAAGACGAGCAGGGTCTCGGATTTTTCTTCCGAAAGCAGCGCGTTTCCGGTCTGGCGCACGAAATGCGGCACGTCGATCACGGCGAGCGGATCGGTGCATTCGAGCACCAGCACGCCGCCGGCCGGCAGGCTGCGCAGCACCTTCTTCGCTTCGAGCACGACCTGCGGGCAGCGGATGCCCCGCAAATCGAGAACGGTTTCGGTCATGGGCGCAGCATACATGAAAACGAAATCGGGCGCCGTTCCCGGCGCCCGATCATCCGTTGCCGATTGCCTATGCCGCCGTCACCGGCGTCGAGGTGATCGTATATTTCATGCTGTCCGGATCCAGGCAGTCGAGCAGGAGCGAGGCCACCTGTGCCTGCGGATACATCAGGAAGCCGAGCCTCGGATGTTTCGCGCCCGGAAGCTGCACGTCGTGCGCGAAGTTATAGGCGAGCCAGTTGCCCTCCCAGGCGCCGAGCAGCGCGTTGCGAGCATCGACCACCTTCCGGTCGTTGAGCGCGAGATTTCCCGGCGGTTCTTCCAGCACCACCTTGCGGACGTCGGCCGGATCGACCGGCACCCAGCCGACATTGGCGATATAAGCCTCCGCACGGCAGTGCTGCGCCTTGGTGACGTTTGCCGAGCCAGCACCGAGGCTCTTGTAGCCGAACTTCGAGGGGGCCACGCGCAGGCCGTAAACGTCGCGCGCCGGAACGCCGGCCGCGCGCGAAAGCCCGACGAAGAGCGCGT
>JAHBXU010001022.1 GCA_019636315.1 Planctomycetaceae bacterium
AGGCCGCACGATCCCCCGTTGGCCCAGCCGATACTCTTGCTGTTCCCGTTTCCGATTCCCATCGCTCCGGAGTTCAGCGGCATGCGACCCCTGGTGTTTCGCCCGATCTTGAAGCGTATCCGCTGGGGAGGACGCCGGTTAGGCGATCTGCTCGGAAAGCCGATTGGTCCCGAGAGCGACTATGCGGAAAGCTGGGAGGTCGTCGATCATGGTTCCGACCAGAGTGTGGTGACCACCGGGCGCCATCGGGGAGAGTCGCTGAGGTCGCTGGTCGAGCGGCAGAACGTGCCGCTCTTTGGTCGCCATGCCGGGCTTTCACAGTTTCCCCTCCTTGTGAAGTTTCTCGATGCGGGGGATGTGCTTTCGGTCCAGGTGCATCCGGACGACGCACTCGCCACGAAGTACGATCCGTCGGAGAACGGAAAGACGGAAGCGTGGGTGATTCTGGATGCGGCTCCGGGAAGCCTGTTGTACGTCGGATTTCAGTCGGGAGTGACCGCGGTCGACCTGCGTCACGCTCTGGCGCGGGGAGCGGTCGATCGGTTGCTGCACCGCTTTTCCGTCACCGCCGGAGATTGCATCTTCGTACCGGCCGGGACCGTGCATGCCATCGGCGCGGGAGTCTTGCTGGCCGAGGTTCAGCAGTCCAGTGATCTGACGTTTCGTCTGGACGACTGGGGCCGCGTGGACCGCGACGGCCGACCGCGCGAGTTGCATATCGAGCAGGCACTCGACTGCATCGATTTCCAAAGAGGACCGGTGAACCCCCTCACGCCGATCCTGCTGGAGTCTGACCATCAACTGGAGCAACTCATCTGTTGTGACCAGTTTCAGATGCTGCGACGTCGTGCGGACCGGCCCTTCGTGCTTCCCGATGACGACACCTGCCGCATTTTGCTGACGTTGTCCGGAAGCGGCCGGCTCTCGTGTGATGCAGAAACCTTCGATCTCACGTGCGGTCAGACAGTGCTTCTGCCGGCCCACAGGCCGCCGGTCGTGATTCATCCCGATGAGGAGGTCACGCTTCTGGAAGCGTCGCTCCCCTGAGTGATTCATGCCCGCCAGGACGCACAAGACGATCGTGTTGGCGCGCCTTGTGTCTGATGGCACAACGTCGAATCCTGCACGGGGCACAAATGAGTGTCGTTACGTCATCCTGATGTGCGAAGAGCTTATTGGAACGCCTGGCCGCGACCTTGATGGGGGAAACTGGTACACTGCGGAAATCTTGACGTCACATCCTGGCATGAGATTCCTGCCCGGCGTTCTCCACAGCGCCCCGAAGAAAACTCATCATGAAGACGACAGCCTGCCTGCTGCCGTGGTGTTGCCTTGCCGTCGCACTTTTGCAGGGTTCATCGGTTGCCGATGAATTCTCGTATACCGATGCGAAGGGAGAGTTACGTACCGTGCAGGCGCGGCTGGCCGGTGCGGGGGCCGGAATCTTTGCGCTCGAACTGGACGACGGTCAGTGGATGATGGTGGAGCAGTCGGCCGTTTCGTCTCGCAAGCCGGCGGAGGATCCTGCGCCGATCGATGCGCCGGAGATGGCCCGTCGCTTGGAGAAGCGGTTTACGGCGCCGCTGTTTGTGTCGCGTGTGGCCGACCCGTTTGTGGTGGGAGTCGTTCTCCAGGCGCCGCTTGAAGAAGGGGACCATCCACGCGTCGATCGATTCCTGCAGAAGGCCACCACGTTTCTGCAGTCCATCGAGCGCATGTTCAACAAGTTTGCCGACAGCATGGGGCTTCCGCTGCACCCGCCGCGGTTCCCGCTGGTCATGTTGATCTTCGAGACGGATGGGAACTTCAATGCGTTCACTCACGCAACCACCCGCGGCCGCGGTCCGTCGACGGAAAACATCCTCGGCTTCTATTCCCCTCTGACAAATTGGCTGGCCATTCGGCTCGATGAGTGCGACTCGTTTGCGGTTCCGCTTCACGAAGCCATCCACCAACAG
>JAHBXU010001023.1 GCA_019636315.1 Planctomycetaceae bacterium
TCGACAAATGACTGCAATTCTTCGGCTTTCGGCAGGAGTCCGACGAGGTCGAGCGAGAGGCGCCGCATGAACGTCGGGTCGTCGACCGGTTCGCCAGGCGATATTGATCGCTCGGCAAGGTATGTGTCGAGAATTCGATCGATGGGATTGGTTCTGCCGTCTTGTGGGGGCGGCAACTCGACTTTTCGCGGAATGAGCGGCGGTTCGTAGCGGGAGGCGTCGAACGTGAATCCGTCTTCCCAGGGGGCGCCCGCCTCAATCCATCGCCGGAGTGTGGCGACTTCCTCATCACTCAACCGATTGCGATCCTGGGGCGGCATCTGCTCGTCCGGATCGGCCGATCTCACCAGCTCCAGCAATCGGGATTCGTCCGCCCGACCGGGAACGACAGCCGCAGCATCGAGCAGCGTGGATCGGGAGTTGAGCGACATCCCTCCCTTGGCTTCGCTCCCCGCATGGCATTCGATGCAATGCTGGCGAAGTATCGGGACGACTTCGTGTGCAAAGTCAATCGCCGCGGGGTCGGCTCCGCGCACTGCGTCCAACGGCTGGAGCAGTGCGAACAGAGTGGCGATGGCGACGATCAGCCTCATGAGCGAATTCCCATTTGAGCGGACAACAACGGGACAAGCCATGCCTCGCCATCCGCCCGCGTTTGACGTTCTCACTTGTAGCCCGTGGCCGATGACGACGCCATCATGTCCCGTGCACATCGGGAGGAGTGGATCAATCAATTTTAACCTGCTGCGGATCGTAGTCGATGGTGGGAAACCGGGGGTTCATCTCCTCGAGCGTCGCAACGACGACCTCCGCGATCGCCAGATTGCGGTACCACTTCTGATCGGCCGGGATGATGTACCAGGGGGCCCATTCGGTCGAGCATTCCGTGAGAGCTTCCTCATAGGCCGCGCGATACTGGCTCCATTCTTCGCGTTTTTTCAAGTCGTCGACCGAGAACTTGAAGTTCTTGTCCGGCTGATCGATCCGCTCCTGAAAACGCCGACGCTGCTCGTCCTTTGAGATATGCAGATAGAACTTGAGGATTCGCGTTCCACTTTCGGACAGCAGGCGTTCAAAGTCGTTGATCTGCCGGTAGCGCAACCTCCACACCGATTCGGGAACGAGATCGTGGACGCGCACAACCAGAACATCCTCGTACTGCGAACGATTGAAGACGCCGATCATGCCGGCGGCGGGAACATCTCGATGAATGCGCCAGAGAAAGTCATGCGCCAACTCCCGGGTGCTGGGAACCTTGAACGACGTGACATTGACGCCCTGGGGATTCACCCCTTGAAACAAGGCGCGACTCGTCCCGTCCTTGCCACCGGCGTCCATCGCCTGCAGAACGATCAACAGTTTCTGCCGCCCTTCGGCCCAGAGCACGCGTTGCCACTGGATCAACTCTTTGCGCAAACGGTGAAACCGCCGCTCGGCATTCTTGCGATCATCGTGGTAGGCTTTGCCATTGGTCGGTCGTCCCGCGAGGTCGGCAGGTTCTCCGGGAGTCAGTCGGTGCAGATGTGTGTTCACGGCGCGATGACTTCGACACGTTGCGTGCCGACGGGCTATTTGATTTCCTTGGGGTGCCAGACGTTCTGGATCTGCACGTTGTCGCTGCGAACGAACTCCTGCCAGACGCTGACATCGCATGTCAGATGAGCGATGGACGCCGTCGGCATGCGTACGAAGCGGCTGGTGAGTGTGCCGATCAACTCCTCCAACTCCGGATTGTGGCCGACGCACAGGACGCAGTTCCAGTCGGAGGAGAGCTGCTCGATCGCGGTCTGCCATTCATCGACGTCCGCCTGATACAGATCAGGAGTGAGGGTGATCGACTGGTCGATCTGACAGGCGGCGGCCACATGCTCCGCCGTTTCGCGGGCCCGACGTGCCGTCGAGGCCACGACATGGTCAGGAATGATGCCGCGATCTCTCAACAGGCGGCCCAT
>JAHBXU010001024.1 GCA_019636315.1 Planctomycetaceae bacterium
CACCGAAGACTCCTGTTGAGTTTGTGTCTCACGATGTTCCTCGCGGGGTGCGGCAACAAAGGCCCGAAGATTGCCTCCGTTGAAGGGACGGTTCTGCTGGACGGGGAACCGCTGCAAGATGCGGCAGTCGTCTTCAATCCTCCCAGCGGTCGGCCGGCAGGAGCGCGGACCGATGCTGAAGGCCGCTACGTACTCAACTTTTCCAAAGGGCGAAAAGGGGCGATCCCCGGGACGAATCGTGTCATTGTGACAACCAAGAGCGATCCCCGGCGTGGGCCTGACGGGGAGGTCATCCCCGGGCAGGACGAGCGGATTCCCATGAAATACAACACAAAGACCGAACTCAGCTTTGAAGTCCTCGACGGAGAGAAGAACGTCGCCAACTTCAGTCTCGATTCCGATGGTCCGATCGCCCGGAGCATTCGAGAGGACTGAAGTCCCCGGTTGTCGAATCGCGCCTCGACGAGAAAAGGCCGTTGCGAAGTGACGGAGGCAAGTCCCCTTGACGCTTGTACGTCGCTGATGGAGCGTGTTCGGATCATATGGAAATCGACCGAGTCTTCGGTAAGATCCAACACATCGACAGCACAATCGTGCGGATACGGGACCTTTCAAGCCGTCTCAAAGGGGGCAATCGTGTCGAGTTCAAATCACCCATCGGCATCATTTGAGCAATTGTCGCCACTCCCGTCGCTGGACGATTGGGAGCAGGACCTGCTTCGGCGCTATCCCGAGCCTGTGCCGACATCCCAGGCGAACGCGCACTCCCCTGCGGACGATGCGTTCCGCAATTATGACGATTCGGCGCGCGACGGTGTTCGCGAGTTCTATCGGCTCAATCACGCCCATCAAACCGTCGACTTCGTGCGGGGCATGCGGGAGAAGTATCTCCCTTTGCGGCAACGGCGGATGAGCCTCTGGGAGGCAATGGAATGCCTGGATACGCTGATCGACGACAGCGACCCGGACACGGAACAGCCGCAGATTGTGCACGCGGTCCAGACGGCGGAGGCCATCCATGCGGACGGTCACCCCGACTGGTTCGTCCTGACGGGTTTAATCCACGATCTGGGCAAGGTGTTGTGCCTGTTCGGCGAGCCTCAGTGGGCTGTCGTCGGCGACACATTCCCCGTGGGCTGTGCTTTTTCGGAGAAGATCGTCCTGCCGGAGTTCTTCGAGACAAATCCCGATCGGCACGTGCCTGAATATCAGACGCCCTGCGGCATCTACGAACCGGGCTGCGGACTCGACAACGTGCTGATGAGCTGGGGACACGACGAATATCTGTACCAGGTTCTCGGACAGCATCTGCCGGTCGAAGCGCAGTACATGATCCGGTACCACTCGTTCTACCCGGCGCACCGCGAAGGCGAGTACGAACATCTGATGAACGAAACCGACCGCGAGATGTTCGCGTGGGTCCGCGCGTTCAATCCCTATGACCTGTATACCAAACACGAAACGGCGCCGGACATGGATCGGCTGATGCCCCAGTATCAGGAGTTGGTCGCGAAATACCTTCCGGCCACTCTCCAGTGGTGAGCCGTGATTCCTCTGAACAAAATTGTGGGAACACATTGAAGAGTTCCCTTTCGTGGAGAATGAATGGTCGCTTCCGTCCGATCGCCGCGTCCCCCCAACATCGTGCTCATGATTTCGCACGACCTGGGATGCCATATCGGTCCTTATGGGGCCGTGCCGGAGTGCACTCCTTGTCTCAACCGGTTTGCCGCGGAAAGTCTGCGACTGGACCGGCACTTTGTGGCATCGCCAGGTTGCAGTCAAAGCCGCTCGTCCCTGATGACCGGTCGTTATCCCCACGCCAATGGTCAATTCGGCCTGGCCAACTGGGGCTGGAAACTCAATGAGGACGAATTACTGCTCCCCGAGACGCTCCGATCGCACGGCTATCACACGACCTTGTTCGGCATCTGGCATCTCCACGAGTGGA
>JAHBXU010001025.1 GCA_019636315.1 Planctomycetaceae bacterium
ACTCTGAACGATCGAATAGATCGTATACGACAACAGGAGCCCGACCAGCAGTAGGCCGTCCATGCGACCGACCGTCCCATCGAAGGCGAGTGCATAAAAGAGCAGCGAGACAGCGATCATCAGTGGAACGTCGAAGCGAATCACCTTCTGATGAACGATGAGCGGGACAATCACGGCCGACAGTCCGAGAATGAACAGCACGTTGAAGATGTTGCTGCCGATCACGTTGCCGATTGCAAGATCCGGCTGGCCGCGCCATGCGGACTGCACGCTGACGGTCAACTCCGGCGCACTCGTACCAAACGCCACCACCGTTAATCCGATGACGAGGGGCGACACGCGCGCGGCCAGAGCCAGCCGAACCGCGCTGCGAATCAGCAGTTCCGCGCCGAGTGTCAGGACCACCAGACCCGCTAACAACTTCAATACAGCCATTCCGCGTTACCGATCCACATGAGAGGAGTCCCGCAACCACCAGACGCGCCCAGCGCGCGGTGCAGCCGCAGGTCACGGTTTCTTCCTGGAATTCTTACCGGCCGGCTCGGACGCCTGTTCGATCTTTCCCCACATGTGACCGCCGACTTTCCCGTGGTACCACGACCCGGCATAGCGGTCCTCGTAAAACAGGACCCGCGTCGTGAAGCCGTCGCCCAGGCCCGGAATCTTGAGGTTGGTCAACGAAATGACCGGCGTATCGCCCGCCCAATTCACCTTGACGGGGACGGGCACCGGGATGTCCACCTGTCCATAGGTAATGCGCGCCTCCACAATCCAGTCGTCACCGCCGACTTTTGTGACTTTGGAAATCGTGTATCGTTCGGGTTTCGGATCGGTCCCCTCAGCGCCGTCGACGGAGAATCTTCCGACGAGGACGCTATTGGTCAGCAGCTTGACGAACGCCTGTTCGGCCTCCGTAAGATCTGCACTGGTCGTCGTCGCACGGCCTTCTTCGTCCGCAGCCACAAAAGACGTCTCGAACTTCTGCTCCTCGTTTCCTCCGTTGGCGATTTGCCCTTCCGCCCGGAGATGGCGTTCGATTCCGACTGCGAGTTGACGGGCCAGTTGCCGGACGTCCTCCTCGCTGTCGCACAATTCGCTGCCGATTTCCAACTGCACGCCGTCAATCCCGTCTCGACTGTAATGAGCGACGGTATAGCTGCCGACGTGCGTCCAGTTCCCCTCGGAAGCGCCGGCAGGTGGGTAGAGCGTCAGCCCCTCCGCGGCCAGCGTCCCCATGACGCCGTCAGGTCCCAGTAATCCGTCCCATCCCCGCCGTCCAATCAACCCCCGAATCGTCTGTCCGTCGCGCGTGCCCCGCATGACCGTGTCGGGATACTGCCACTGCGCGTGCAGATCAATCAGTAACCCGTGCTTCCATTCGTCGCGGATGGCCTGCGTAAATCGAGCGATGGCGTCATGATAGTCGCGATAGGACGCAGCCGCTCCGGCCTGTTGATATGCGGTCGCTTCCGGCCGATTCGCATCCAGCGATTTGCGTGAGAACTCGGCTACAACCAGATAGGGCCGCTTGCCGATTCGTTCCTGAATCGCGTCGGCCGTTAAAAACGCCAGCCGACTTGTCTCTTCGTCGCGCTTGGTGTTGACGCGCTCTCCCGGGCGCTCCGTCCGAGATATCACGCCGGGAATCTCCCGTCTCCCTCCATGCGGCGCAGTCAACAATACCGGGATCGTTCCCGCTTCGGCGACAATCAGACGATCTGCCTGAGGCCGCTCATCCGCCGCGGCCGCCGGCCCCCTCATCGCGGCCGCGACCGCCACGACGATCAACCACGTGTGCAATCTCTCCATATTCGCCTCACATTTCCGAATGTCATCCGGCGATATGCCGCATCCGATTCTGTAACGCTCTCACCTTGTATGCAGCAGAAGTGACAGAATGGGCGATGCAACGCACGGACTCATCGCATGTTGCGCCGATGACCCGT
>JAHBXU010001026.1 GCA_019636315.1 Planctomycetaceae bacterium
TCCCGACGCCCCCTTTTTGATTCATGACAGCGATCGTACGCATGGGCTACTCGTGTGTGATAATAAAGGACCGAAATCTGGGGAGCGGTGGAGAGTTCACAAGGTGTTCCGCATCAGGATGTCCGTGACTGCTGAGCTTTCGGTCTGCCGAACGTCCCGTAACCGAAGCGTCAGCGAGGAAGTTCCGCAACGTTCCTCTCCCACGCGTTGGGTGACTTCCAGTGCGGCAACTCATGGATGAGTCCTGCGGGGTTCTTTAACAGGCCGGACTTCCGTCTGGCTGATCGCAGCAGTTGGTCCATCCAAGCTCGTCAAAGGAATCGACCCCGCACGGAAGTCGCACGTGCGTCTAATGGGTGGGCCAGCGCGTCACTCGGTTCGAGCCGCATCGTCCTTGTTCTCGGCGGTGACGTGCTTGCGGGCGTCGATCGCCGCCAGACGTTGCGCTTGTTTTGCGTGATAAGTCCACATCGGCCGGATCAGCATGCGCTCGAGGACGGTGCGCCGCTGAGTCCAATCGGCCTGATCGACATTCGCCTGTTCACGAAATCCTTCCATCACCTTCATGGCCCGCTCTGCCGTGCGGATGCTTTGCTCGGCATCCGCCAGTTCGAATGCCGACGCCGTTTTATCTGCATGCACCCGAAGCTGAGATCGCTGCCGGAGGACGTCGAGAAGCGAGTTAAACTCATCCCAGCGCTCCTGCGGATCGGCGATCAGTTCCGGGTTGGCGATCAGTAACTGGATTGCTGCGGCAACATTTTGAACCGACCGATCCTGTGCGGGACCGAAATACACGGAGTACCGCAGATGGTCAAACTGAACACGTTCGTCCTTCTCTGCGGCACGTGCGTACAGTCGCGCGGCCTCTTCGTGGAGAAAGTAACTGACGAGCGGATCGTAGGGCTCCGCGAATGTCGTCAGTCGCGCGATGGCGACGGGGTTCGGCGCATCATGGGTGGCGGCGGCCCCGAGGGCCTCCAGGTAATCCATCCGGCGTTGATCCTCCGGGTGGCGTGTGCGTTGCAGCTCATTCTTCACGGGCAGAATCTGAGAGCGCGGCCGTTCTTTCAACCGCTCTTTCAGCGTGTTTCGATACGCCCAGTACTGGTCCGGGTTTTCGACAATCAACTTCTGCTGTTGCGTCATGTCGTCGAGCCGCTGCGTGACCGCCTGCACTTCGGCGGGGGCGTCCACCCACGCCAGCATGCGGCTGCCGCGTTCCGCCATCAGGCTCTGGACTTCCCGCCACTTCGGTTCGCAACGCATGACTTCGCGCGGCAGGTGGTAGGCGGCATGACCATTACCGACCGTATTCACGGCGATCGGACCTTTGCACAACACCGAAACAGACTCTGAACTGATCGCTGCCAGATTCATGACGACCGACCAGTCCCAACCAATCTGGGCCAGCAGACGGCGAATATGGGACGCCTCGCATCGCTTCAAAAGTCCTTCGTCAAACAACGACGTTTGGGAATTGGACGCCAATAGCAACATCTCACCGGGAGCCGATTCCAGGCAGACAACTTGCGGGAAGACGCTCCGCAGCGTTCCGAGAGCATTTTCGATCGGCCGACGGCCGAAGTCCGCATACTGCAGTCGTTGGCAGACAATGCCCCCCGGACTCAAATGACGATCCACTTGCCGATAGAATTCTCGGGTGAATCGCGACGTCTGACTCAATAGATACGGCTGTGCATCGCTCAGAATGACAACGTCATATCGATCCCCCCCCGCCAGGAGCGCGAGAGTCGGATCGGCCGAGAGCAAGGTGACGCGGTCGTCTTCCAGAGGATTGACGCCGGATGCCGGGGCGATGACCTCGTCACTCATTCGCAGCAGGTCGTTGTCAGCCTCCACACAAGTGACCTCGCGGACCGGACATGCCAGGCAGGTCGAGAGCGTGGCCGTGCTTCCCAATCCCACCAGCAGGACGCGATCGG
>JAHBXU010001027.1 GCA_019636315.1 Planctomycetaceae bacterium
TCGTCCTCGTCGTCGAAGTCCTCGTCTTCAAAGTCGTCTTCGTCGAAGTCATCTTCGTCGTCGAATTCGTCCTCCTCCTCGAATTCGTCGTCGCCGTCGACCTCCTCCCCCTCGTCCTCATCTTCGGCGACAAGCCAGGGGAGTCGTTCGTCCGCCTCTTCAGCATCGATGTCGCCCAGTTCGAGAGCGGCCGTTGAGTTCTGGAACGGAGTGGTGGAGGGCGACAGGGCGGGGCTGAGGTTGGGCCACAGGGTCCAGTCAGCGTCAGCGGCGGCAAAGCTCATCGGTCAAATTCCTCGGTGAGTCAACAATATGCGTCCAGCCGTAAAATGCAGCGGTGCATGAGTACGTTTGCGGGCTTCGATATTATATCGATCCGCCATTGTCAAGCGCGGATGTGCGCAGTTTTTCGGAACGCGACCCCAGCGCGCCGCCGGGGCGCGCTGGAGACGACAGCCGCAACCGGCGGCGGTTGCCCGCAGGTTCCCGCTGCGATAGATTCGGGTCGCGCCCGATTGCGGGTGAGACGTGGGTTCGGCCAATTGACAAGTCCAGGTGCAAAATGACCAGCCAGTCCGAGATGGCGCGATGGACGCGGCGACACCTGTTGGCGCTGGAAGACCTGTCCACAGCCGAAATCGTGCGAATTCTGGATGTGGCGGCCGGTTTCAAGCAGCGGGCGGCGCAGGGCGAGCCGAAGTCCTCCGAATTGCGCGGCTGCGTCGTCGCCAATTTGTTCTTCGAGCCTTCCACTCGCACGCGGACGAGCTTCAGCCTGGCGGCCAAGCGACTGAGCGCAGATACGGTCGACTTCACCGCCTCGGGCAGCAGCCTGTCGAAAGGGGAGACGTTCATCGACACGGCCCTCACGATTCAGTCGATGGGGGTCGATCTGATGGTCGTCCGGCACAAAATGCCGGGAGCGCCGCTGCTCCTCTCGCGACACCTCAAGTGCAACGTCCTGAATGCGGGCGATGGGACGCACGAGCATCCGACGCAAGGACTGCTCGACCTGTTTACGATCCGTGAACATCGCGGGGCCATTCAGGGACTGACCGTCACACTGGTGGGGGACATTCTTCACAGCCGCGTCGCGCGGTCGAACATCTGGGGTCTGAAGAAGCTCGGCGCTCGGGTGATCGTCTGCGGTCCGGCCACGCTCATCCCGCCGCGGATTACCGACCTGGGGGTCGAGGTATCGCACGATCTCGACGAAGTCCTGGAAGTGACTGACGTCGTCAACCTGCTGCGCGTGCAGTTTGAGCGTCAGCGTGGGGCGTTTTTTCCATCAATCGCAGAATACGCCCATCTGTTTGGGATGAACGGCGCGCGTGTCCGCCGCGCCAAGAAGGATGTACTGATTCTGGCTCCCGGTCCGATTAACCGCGGCGTCGAAATCACCCCCGACGTCGCCGACGGCGAGCACTCGGTGATCCTCGATCAGGTGACCAACGGCCTGTTCATCCGCATGGCCTGCCTGTCGCTGCTGCATGAGGCAACAACCAAGGTGTGAGAGGCGTTACGCGTTTTTGCTTGACAACCATTCAACGCATCATGGGGGCCGTCTTGACGTCCGGGAGGGACAGCGTCTCGATGTTGAGGTCGAGCCGGTTCTCGCCCGGCTTCGCCTCGAAGGTGACGACCCCCGCCAGCGTGCCCTGGCCGGTGACGGTGAGCACCTCATCAATCGTCGGAATCGGATCGATGCTGCCGAGTGAGCGAACAATGACTTGATTCATGCCCAGCACGATGCCGGTCGAGGCCGGTAACTTGTACTTGCCGCCGGCGATCCGTCCGCCGGCAATCGGGGCTTGGGACCGATCGAGCGGCTCAAACGTGATGGTGCCCCAGCGGACAGGTTCGCCGTTCAGTCGCACTTCTCCGGAAATCTCCGCACGTTCGACCTCCGCAAGAAGGCCGTTGGTCTGCAGCCAGT
>JAHBXU010001028.1 GCA_019636315.1 Planctomycetaceae bacterium
GGCGGCAGACGAACAGCCCGAGCCCCGTGCCGGTGCTTTTCGTTGTGAAATATGGAAAGAACAGCTTCGTCTGGTCGTGCAGGGCGATGCCATGCCCGTTATCCGCAACGACGATCAGCAGCCAGTCCCCCTGCCGCATGGTGGCGATCTCGATGACGCCCCCCTCCTCGGTCGCATCCATCGCGTTCAGGATCAGGTTCAGAAAGACCTGGACGAGTTGGTCACGGACCGCCAATACGCGCGGCAGTCGCTCGCCGTACTGTGTGACGATCTGCTTGCCTTTCTTTCGCTTGTAATACTTGGCGATGCTGAGCGCGGCGTCCAGCGCATCGTGGACATCGCAGAGGCTGGCTTCCGTGGTGGCCGGCCGGCTGAAGTCGACCAGTTCGCGCAGGGTGCGCTGGATCCGACGCAGTTGCTCGTCCACCATCCGCAGGCGTTCGTGGGTGTAGTCGTCGACATCGCGACGATTCATCATTTGCACCAGCGAACTGATGGCTGCGAGCGGGTTGCCGACCTCATGGGCGATCCCGGCCGCCAACAGCCCGAACGCCGCCTGCTTCTCCTGCTGGACGAGGAGCGCCTGCGACTCCTGAAGCTCATGCGTCCGTGTGTGAATGCGATGTTCGAGCAACGACTGGTTTTCCTGAAGCTCGGCGTTGAGTTGCGACAGCCGACGACTGGCGGACTTGATGAGCGCTGCCAGAGCCGTGCTGGCCCACGTCACCCAGCCCATCAGCACCTGCATCAGCAACACGGTCCGCCAGGGGGTTTGATGGCCGTCGCTCCCCATGACGGCTAACGTCGAATAGCTCACCGCATGAAGGACGAACGTGGCCACGGTCACCAGCGGCGCATATCGGATGGCACAAACCAGCAGCGACAGGAAGTAGTAGAATCGAAACGGGCTTTCCAGACCCGTGTCAAAATGGCACAAGAGGCCGATGAATAAGGCTTCCATCAGCGAGATGAACAGAGGCGCGCGGCTGAGAAAGACGCGCCCGCGCAGGCTGTAGTACGTGTCAACGATCGCGTAGATGGCGCCGAGCGTGAGAATGGCGTTCAACTCGGGGCGATGGGTCGTTTCGCCGACGAAGTTCACCAGCACGTATCCGACGCACAGTCCGAACCAGCGGATACGGACGGTGATCGCCTCAGCCGGGAGTTCCCAACTGAATTCATCACGTGGCAGTGAACCGGACATCGCAGGACAATAAGTGAGACGGCGCTGACAAACCTCCTTCCATCCTAATACTTCGCCGGAGTGAAGAACACGCAGAATCTGGTCCACGGTCGTCAAGCTTCGGAGGCGTCGCCCTTCAACGTCCGACGGTCAACATCGGGCGGTTAGGACGAGCCTGCATGCTGGTGGATCGTTGCGGGTCGTCCGGACTCGCGTGAACTGAGCCTTGCCGGCCCCCTGGTCCGCGATGTTCTGTCGCCATCAGGACGTGCGCTCCACGTTGCCAACCAGCGAAGGTGCCGATTCTGCGGCGTAAATCGCTTCAACTTGGAGCTGACCGGCCGCAGAACGACGAGGCCGCATTGGATGTTGGCCGGCGTTCGGCTATCTTTCGTTTTCTGCCGCGCCGGATGTGCCCCCAGGTTCCGGGAGGAGGATCCGATGTCCATGATTCCGAGTGGATTCGCCGATGCGCATCGTGATTGCCAGTTCGGAGGCCGTTCCCTTCGCGAAAACCGGGGGGCTGGCCGACGTTGTCAGTGGATTGGCGAAGGCGCTGGCCGCGCGCGGTCATGAAGTCACGCTGATCTTGCCCTACTACCGCCAGTTGACGCCGGAACCCGTGCATCGCAAGCCGACGGGCCGGTTCGTCGAGATTCCCGTCCGTTGGGAACGAGTACGGGCCGGAGTTGTCGAAAGCCGCCTGGACGACGCGGCGAACGTCCAGGTGCTGTTGATCGATCATCCCCATT
>JAHBXU010001029.1 GCA_019636315.1 Planctomycetaceae bacterium
CGGCCGAATGGTCATTGGAGGGATGCGTCAATGACCGACACAGCGCCCACAAATGACTCCGCTGCGCGAGGTGTGGCAGGTGCTCGCAGATGGTGATTCCAGGGGTCGCCGTCGCAATCGGGGAGAATTCCCCTCGAATCGTATCCACCGCCGCGGGTTTCAAGTCGAAGCTGTCGTGCTGAGCCAGGCCGCCGGACAGGAAAATGTAAATGCATGCCCGCGGTGGCGAGGCCTGTCCGGTCATCTCCGTGGCGGCAGCGCGCAGTCCCTGCAGGTGATTCATCCCCAATCCCAACAGGCCGACGGCCCCGGCCTGAACGGCCGTCCGTCGAGAGATTCCGCGCGGATGACAGGGCGGCTGCAATGAGACGGATTCCCGCAGCATTTGGACCTCGACTCCTCAATCTTCCTGGACCATCGGCCGGATGGAGGGCCGATCGGACTGTTCCGGGTCTGTGCAGACGGTCCGCCCCCACCCCCAATAGCTGGGAGGACCACGTCACGCCAACAGACGCTCATGTGTCGCAAACGCCAAGTGCAGTTTAACCGATGTGGTCGCCATATGCCTCCCCAAAGTCGGCGGCGTCAAAAAAGCTGTCGGCACAATCGGAATCGCAATTGCAGGTCAAACGTCGTCCCCCTCGTGTGACAATCTCCAGAAAAATACGCTGAGATTCGTCTCGTCACCGCGTTCCCCCAACCGACGAAGAATGACCAGCGACCGCCTCGGCATCTCGATCCCGATGCGCGCCCAACGCACTTTGGCCATCAGGAGCCCCCCATGTTGACATTGCCCCGCAAATTTCTATTGATGGCCGTCGTTGCATGCTTGCTGGCCATTCCGTACTCCGCTCAGGCCGACATGCAGGATGATTTCTTCCGCGCGATTCAGAGCGGTGAGATCAAGCAGACGATCGACCACATGCGCCCCGAACTGGTGAAAGAAATCGACCAGCCGGTGTTTCAAGCCTGGATGAACGCCATCAACGAGCGGTTGGGCGGCATGCAATCAATCAAACCGACCGGCCTTGAGATCAAACAAACCCCCAACGGCACCATGCGGACCACGTCGGCGATGATCACCTTCGACAAGGGGACCGCGTCGTCGTCCTTAACCACCCTCGGCGGGAAACTGATCGCGTTCAACATCACCTCCGACCAACTGGGAGATGACTGGTTTCAGGGACCGACCAGCACCGACCTGTATCAGCAACTCGGCCGCACGTTCATCGAGCGGTTTCTGAAGGGTGAGACGGACGAGGCATACGCCATGTGCCACGAAGCACTCCAGGAAGTCATCGATCGCGACGCCTTCCAGCAGATGATCAACATCGTCCAAGGTGAGAGCGGCGCCCTGAAGTCCGTCACCTTCCGGGAGAGCAAGATGGACATCACCGAAGACGATGGCCAGAACCTGATGCTCAACTTTGATATCGTTTCCGAGAAGGGAACGGCCACCTGCGAGATCAAGGTGCAGTTCGTCGGGATGAAGGGCCACCTGCTCGGCTTCCAGTTCGAGTAGTAGTTCCCCCCAGCGATTCGACTCGTCGATCTCCTACGGCTTCGCTGACAGGCCGACGGTTGTTCCGTCGGCCTGTCAGCGTTTTGGAAACCCGACGGGTCAGGGAGGGCCACGCAATGCATCGCCACCTCGTCCGATCTTCATTGACGCATCGCGTGATAGATCACTGACATCCACGGCCGTTCCCAAATCGCCTCTGAACTTTTCGTCAGTGGGCGCCCAAGGATCGGGATGGCGTCACGACGTCGCGTGCACGCATGCCAGCCCAAGGTAAATGGGCGATGGTTCGCTTGAGATCGGCGATGCGTTCGGCACTAACGACCGCGCGACGGTCGTCACCGCAGCACACGGCGGACCGGACGGCTACGATGTCCGGGCCGACCGACGCGAGCGGCAACAGGTCATTCCG